>JAFGJS010000061.1 GCA_016928995.1 Candidatus Sumerlaeota bacterium
GCAACAAGAGCAGGAGCTTGAGCAATGTATACAAAATTGTCGCCAAGGACGATCACGGCGTCAAGATTAATTGACGACACGCCCTAGGAGTTTTTTGACGAAATCATATTCGCAGCTCGTTATCGCGATCCTAATTCGGTTGCCATGGAAATCAAATGGTCACGAGTATGACGATCGCTGTGCTTATTTCGATCACGATTTAGACATATAACGCTAAAAATCAGCAGATTGCGGACTCATCAATTGCATTTATTTGTATGGTTCTTTTTTGGCTATTACTCGTCCCATCTTGACCACTTCATGCCTTTGGCATCTTTAAATATCGTCAGACAATCCCAATTCATTCCAGCAACTTGAAAACACATATTGCGCCCGGTTCGCATAAGCCAAAACAAGTTTCCTTGTGTATAGAAGAATTCCATTTTGCCTTGTGCTTGGTTTTTATCCCAGCAGCCTAATGGTAATGGATCTAGTTGACTTAAAAGTGCTTCAATATCTTCTTTTGTGTCTGCTTTTTGAAGGAAGTACCCGCATTCCGGATCAACAGTCGCCTCAAATACAATACTTTGAAGCAAAAAAGCAGTTGTTGTCTCAGATACTTTTTCCCAGGAATCGTCGATTGCCTTGGAATAATCCGGGCCAATTGAAGTGTAAACTGCTGGATCATTAGAATCGTTTGATCCTGGCTTTGCTGCCCATACCTGACACCACTGATTCTCTGCGCGAAATAATAATCCATTGTTTTCTAAGTATTCCAATCTATCTGGAGATAGAAATGAATCTTGCCTGGAATGAAAATGCTTGGATCTACCAAGATTTCGATAGAACCATCTCAATGCATAAGGAATCTGTAAGGTTGTAAGTTCCTCTTCGCAATAGCCGTCTTCTTCTCCCAGTGGTCGATACCAGAGTTCGATAAAATTACGTAGAAGATTTAATCTCTCGCTTGGTTTCTCTGTTTCAGAGAAACTTTTCAAAGATTCTTCAATGCTTTCTAGATTACTCATAAATGCCTCCCCTAATGGGATCGACAGCGTCGAAATCCTCGGCAGCATCTGCATGGTTTGATCAGACGGTATATGTCTTTCATCAATCTATGTCTGACAGTTCATTCAGGAATACTACTTGTATCTTGATTCGAATGAGGACATTTTAAGCGAACCATTGATGGCCGCAATCCTGGCATTTGCGGTTTTTTCGGATTGGCGGCGCAAGACCGGGCACGGCGACTGATATTAAAGTCAAAACAAATGCGACAATCCAAAAAAGGCTGAATTGCCAGTTTTGGATGTTCTCCGAACCGCATTCCGGACAGCGGAATGCCTCGCTTGGACGGATGCGATTCGCTGCAGGATTATCCTGTTCGTTCTCATGATCCGGTTTCTTCGGCCGCTGCCCCTGGATTTCGCGCAGAATTTCAAGCGCTCGCGGCACGGAACTGGCAGGAACCTGCAGTTTGATGCCGCCCAAGGCGGTCGAGTAAACGGGATTGGCGGAGATAGCCTCTTCATCCATTAAGAAACACGGAATCCCTTCGTGTTCCAGTTCGATGCGCACCAGATGGGCGTCCAGCGGGAAATAGAACGTCGCAACCGTCGTAAAATCATCGAATGTCATCTGCGATGTAGCCATACTGATTATTTTATCATGATGCAAACAGAGGTCAATGGCTTTCTTGACGTCTGCCGACCATCTTCCAGGAATATTCCATCGGGAATTTCTAAAAATGATGATTGTCGCAGAGACACGGAGCGCACAGAGTGTAAATAATTGTATTTACGTGCATTACAAAATCAGTCCTTTGTGTCTTCGTGTCTTTGTGGTGATTTTATTGAGGTTCCTTTTAATCAATTCAGGCCGCCGCCGTCCATAAAATCGCTTGCAACACGTCGGGCGAGTCCGCATCATGCACAGCCTGAAGCTTGAGATAACGTAAAGACTGATGGAAAACCACCCGCGGCGCCAGCCGATCCAGCAATGGGACATTTATCCGATCACCAGCCTCGAACTGGCGAACGGCAGGAGCTATCCGGAAATCGCGGAGGCGATGCTGGAGGGCGGAGCGCGCGTGATCCAACTGCGCGACAAGCAGACCGACTTTCACGACCTGGTGAAAGCCGGTCGCGATATGGCGCGGATCGTGCGCGACAGCGGGGCGCAGCTGATCGTGAACGACAATCCGTATCTGGCCAAGGAGATCGGCGCGGACGGCGTGCACCTGGGGCAGACGGATTGTCCGGTGGACATCGCGCGGGACATTCTGGGGCCGAACAAGCTCATCGGCCTATCCACGCATACGATCCACCAGGCCTTGCGGGCGCAGATGCTGCCGAATGTGGATTACATCGGCTGGGGCCCGATTTTCGCCACGGAGACCAAGCCCGGCGCCAATGAGCCGCTGGGGCTGGACGGCGTGGCGTGGGCCGCGCGCAACCTGAAGATCGCGTTCGTTTGCATCGGCGGCATCAATGCGGAGAACATAGAGAGCCTGGCGCAGCGCGGCGCGAAAATCTGCGCGGCTGTTTCCGCCGTCATGCAAAATGAGGACATCACCGCATCGACACGAAAATTGCGGCAAATGCTGACCGGCGACCAGGAATAGACTCAGCCGGTATATCGTCTCAAAGGGCTTTGATATGCGAAAAATCTTGATTTACACCATGCATAAATCGGCCTCGATGTTTCTGTTTGAACTCATCGGTGAAATGGCTCGCATCCTGGAACTCCCGCACTATTCCGACAATATCGAATCATGCCGCGAGCTTCTCAGGAACTCATGCTGGAACGGCCTGATGAACGACGAGAGCGGACCGGCGTGCTTTGGACCGATCCGTGTGGGAGAATACATCCCTCAGTTCCCGGAAAATCCGGAAGATTATTCGATTATTGTGCACTTGCGCGATCCCAGGGACGTGTTGACCTCTCTATATTATTCGTACGTATACAGCCATCCCAGGGAAGTGGGCGTGTTTAATCCGTCGGACGATCAAAGAGGGGAGTGGGAGCAACAGGGCATTGATGAGTTCGTGTTAGAACACGCTTCTGAATTTGTGCAGCGCTATGCAGAAGTGCAGACTAACCTGCTCGGAAATGACAATGTTTTGTTGCTGAAATATGAAACGATGGTGACCGGGTTCGATCGATGGCTGACTGATTTTTTATCGGCCTTTCAGCACATTGAACCTCCGCGTAGGAAGGCTATCGGTGTTTTGCCGCTTCCCCAGGCCACGTATGAAACGATCTATAAGAAGCTTTATCATAAACACCGGGCAAGTTTCACCGTGAAAAGCGAAGATCGATATCAGCATAAACGGCAAATCCAACCGGGGGATCATCAGCGCAAATTAACCGCCGGCACGATTGACGCGCTTAATGAGCGATTTTCCGGAGTGCTGCAGGCGTTGCAGTATGAAGTGCGATGAAGCTGTGTGGAATCAAGATTGAATGATCGCATCATAAGGAGCATAGACGACAATGGGCGAGTTTCGCATCGAAAAGGATTCATTGGGCGAGATCCGCGTTCCGGCTGAGGCGCTGTATTCGGCGCAAACCCAACGCGCCGTGGATAATTTCCCGATCAGCGGCATTCGCTTTCCCCGCCCGTTTATCCGCGCGCTCGGGCTGATCAAAGCCGCAGCGGCGCAGGCGAACCTGGAATTGGCGCTGCTCGACGCCGAGCTCGGCAAGGCGATCATGGAAGCGGCGGACGAGGTCGCCGGCGGCAAGTGGGATGAGCATTTCCCCATTGACATCTATCAAACTGGCTCCGGCACCTCGACAAACATGAACGCGAACGAGGTGATCGCCACGCGCGCGTCGCAGATCTTGGGCAAGCCGCACAGCGTGCATCCCAACGATCATGTGAACATGGGGCAGTCGTCGAACGACGTGATCCCCACGGCGATCCACGTGGCCGCTTGCATCGAGGTTCAGGAGACGCTGCTGCCGGGCATGAACGTCCTGCGCGAATCGCTGCTTAAGCGCGCGGAAGCGCTCAAGCACGTGGTGAAAACCGGACGTACGCATCTGATGGACGCCATGCCGCTGACGCTGGGGCAGGAGCTCGGCGGCTGGGCTTTCCAAGTGCAACAATGCATTGAGCGCACGCAGGATACGATGCGCCGTATGCGCTATCTGCCGCAAGGCGGAACGGCCGTCGGCACGGGGATCAATGCGCATCCCAGTCTTGGCCGCGTGATCGCCGCGGCGCTGGCGGAAAAAACAGGCATTCCATTCGAGGAGACGCCGAACCACTTCGCCGCGCAATCGGCGATGGACGCGCCCGCGGAACTCAGCGGGCAATTGAAGACCTCCGCCTCGGCGCTGATGAAAATCGCCAACGACCTGCGCTGGATGAACAGCGGCCCCATCGCCGGACTGAACGAGATCACGCTGCCCGGTCTGCAGCCGGGCTCCAGCATCATGCCCGGCAAGATCAATCCGGTCATCTGCGAGGCGATGATGATGGTCTGCGGCCAGGTCATCGCCAACGATACGGCGGTCGCCATCGGCAACGCGCGCGGCAATTTTCAGCTCAATGTGATGCTCCCGTTGATCGCGCATAACCTGCTGAATTCGATCACGATTCTGGGCAACGCCTGCCGCGTGATGGCGGAAAAGGCCGTGGACGGCTTCAAGGTGCATACGGATCGCATCGGCGGCCTTGTGGCGAAAAATCCGATCCTGGTCACGGCGTTGAACGCGATCATCGGCTATGACAAAGCGGCCATGATCGCCAAGCGCGCCTACGCCGAAGGACGCACGCTGAAGGAAGTGGCGCTGGAGGAGACCAAGCTGAGCGCCGCGGATCTGGATCGCATCCTGGATCCGATTCAGCTCGCCGAGGGCGGAATCAAGCAGTGACCTGGTTTGATGATCATGTCGAGATTCCGGCGGAAATCGAACGCTCGCTGCACCAGCTTTTCGCCGCATTGAAAACCGCGCCGGACGGCGCTGTGTTCAATCCCTGGTTCGACGTCGATCCCGATTATGACCAATCGAAAAAATGTCCGGCCATCCGCCGCGCGCAATTGCGGCAGTGCCTGGCGGAACGCTGGATGCATCCCGCGCGCTGCCTGCTCATCGCCGAGGCCATCGGCTATCAGGGCGGCCATTTCACCGGCATGGCGATGACCTCCGAACGATTGCTGCTGGGCGAGCTGGAAGCCAAGGGACTTTGTCCCGGCCACGTGTTTCTTGGTCTCGAACCGCGCCGCACCAGCAATCCCGCGTCGCCCAAACTGAAAAACGTGATTCAAGCGAAGGGTTTCAATGAACCGACCGCAACCGTGGTGTGGGGCTGGATCGTGGATTCCGGTTTCGATACGCGCGACTTCATTCTCTGGAACGCCTTTGCCTGGCATCCCTTTCACGCAAACAAAGGCATGCTCAGCAATCGCACGCCGAACGACGATGAGCTCCAGCAAGGCCGGCATGCCTTGATTACGCTGCTCGAACTCAGCCGCAAGCATTGCGGCGATGAGCTGCGCATCGTCGCCATCGGCAAAAAATCCGCCGAGTTGCTCAGCGCGCTTGACGTCTCCGCGCCATCCGTGCGGCATCCAGCCAATGGCGGCGTGCCGGAATTCCGCCGCCAGATGAATGAACTTCTGCGCTGAATGCGAATACGGAATAAGCTGATCAACAAAGCAACCATCACTTCGATGTCTTGCATCATCGTCTTGATCGTTATGGATCGACGATAGCATTTATCGAAAGTTTTTGCGTATTGGTCAGCGGTCACTGCCGAGGGCGGCTGTGCCACATTTGATGGATGCAGATAAAGCTTTCGAGAGCTGCTTGCTCTGTTGAAAGGCTATGAATTGATGATCGCACTCGTACGCGTACTTGATAATAAGTTGCAATCCGGCACGAAAGCGATTAAATCGAGCACGAGTACGAGTACCGCTACGCTGAGTACGAGTACGAGATAGGGTTTTCAACAAAGCAAGAATGGTCTTAAAAAACTTAAAATACGAACCAGGGGTGGCAATAATTATCATAAAATCAATCCGCTACGCGGCATTGAGTCGTTGTCTAAAATTTCAATTAAAATTCTTGAATGTCTTTTTAACCGATGGTAGGATGCATACGCTAACTGATAGCAAACGCAATCATTATCGCTTTTTCATGTGATCGAGGCGCCAAAAACAAACGCCGCAGAGCTTATTGCTGCGGCGTTTGCCATATGTATTTGTTCATTTTAATGCACAAAATGGCATTGTGCTGGACATGCTGGCCACGGCAAGGTTTGATGTCTGTGTTTTCATGGCGATTCAAATCACTTGGTGAACACGGCATGCGTTTTGTTTCTTTCCCTCTGCGATGGATTGTTCTGTTGAGTTTGGCGGGGCTGTTGAGCGGCTGCTGCATGCTCGGCAGAGAGTCCTATGATTCTCCCTGGCCGGCGCCGTTGCCTGAAGCGCTCACGCAAGATCAGGCATCGCGCCTGCTCCAAGCGCGTTCCCCGGAGATCGCATCGCTGCAGTGTCAGACTCGCACAGTGATTCAGCGCCGGCGGCGGCCCGGCAAACTCGACCTGAGCGTTACGTTGCTCTATCAAAGTCCGGAGCAATTGCGCCTCATCGCCCGACAGCCGGGCATCGAAGAGCTGGCGATGGACTGGCTGATGACCGGCGACGCCTTTATGATTCAATTGCCGCGGCAGGGCGCGATGTCATGGGGGAGTTTGCGGGCCTTGAGAGCGGCGGACAATCCGCTTGGCCGTTTGAGGCCTTTGCTGGTGGTTGACGCGCTCACCGCTGAAAATTTGCTCGCGCAAGCATTGGCCGATCCAGACGCTCAGGCGGAATGGAAGATTAAGCGGGAACGCTATGACGCGATGCTGGAATCCGGCGGCCGGCGTTTTGAGTATCGCCTGCGCCGGACGGATTTGTTGCCTGAACGCCTGATCATCAGCGACGATCAAGGCAAGAAACTTGCGCGGATCTATTATGAGGGATTCAATCTGGATGCGGATACGCCTGTGCCCAGCGCGATGAAAATCGTGGACGTGCTCAGCGGCACAATCCTGCGCGTGAAGGTGAAGGTTTTGAAGCGGAATCCAGCGTTGAAAAACGCGGTCTTTCAGATGCAGCCCAATCCGCGGCTGCGATACATCCCGCCGGATGAGCTTCAGCTGGATTGATTGTCGTCTTCCAGCGGATGCTTAGACGTTGCAGAGGGCCTTGTCGATGGATTCCAGCAGACGTTCGGGCTGGAACGGCTTGGCGATCAGACCAGCCGCGCCGAGGCTCATCGCATGTTGGCGTTCCTCAAAATCCGCTCGCGCCGTGACAAGTATCACTGGCAGCGTATGCAGCTCGGGATCCATGCGAATCAGTTGAATCAACTGGTATCCTGAAAGTTGAGGCATCACGACGTCCAGCAGGAGCAGGTGCGGCTGATATTGCCGCAGTTTTTGCATCACGTTGATGGGATTCGTGTCGCCCTGCACGTCGTATTCATCTTCCAGCACCGCTTTAATATAACTGACGACGCTGAGGTCGTCGTCCAGCACGAAAATACGCATCTTCCCGTTGCTTTTCGCTGGCGTCGAACTGGGCGGAAGATCCATATCCCAGTTGGAAGTGTTGATTCCATCCTTGACTTCGAACCCGACGCTGGCGGACTCCTCGAGCGCCGGTGATTGCTTTTCGCGGCGCTGAATCGCCGTGATCGTCATCTTTTTCTCGGTGATTTCATGCGAGGTGCGTTCGATGTACTCTTCCAGCGTGCGTCGCAGCGCTTTCAGATCCAGGGGTTTGGTCACATAGCCGCTAATCAATGAAGAATCCACCGCTTCACGCAATTCTCGATTCACCTTCTCGCTGAGCATGAAGATCGGCAGATTGGAAAACTTCGCGTTTTTACGGATCGCCCGTGATGTGCTCAAGCCATCCACACCCGGCATCTGCGCGTCCATCACCAGGATATCCGGCTCATATAAATCCAGCTTTTCCAGCGCCTCCATGCCGTTCAGCGCTGAAATCATCTCGTATGAACCGGAAAAATGCTCGTAAGCCTGCTGTAAGACATTCGGATCATCGTCACAAACGATCATTCGCCATTTTGGATATTTTCCCACGCTATCCATCCATCCGCTTTGATGTTTGCCCGCTTGCCGTTCCATTGGCATCATCCCAATGCATCATATTTCCTCGATGCTTCAATACAATCCTCCCCGCGTTTAGCTTCTATTTTCCCTGTATCGTTATAACTCATCGGAAAAATGCGGGCTGTACTTGCGAAAAATTTTAATTCCTATATAGTAAAATATCATTGAAAATATCAGGCTATACGCAAGGAGCATAAGCAACTGCGTGTCTGTCGGGTAATCCATCCGGGCCTCCTTCGGATATGCTCCAAACACCAGGATCCGCTGATACGCGACGAGGATCGACGCCATCGGATTGCTGAAGTAGGCCCAGGTGAACACAGTGTCCACATCCCATTGCCGCGCGGCGAAAAAATCACCCGCCAGCGCCTTGAACTGTCTGCGCGCCAGCGTCACCGGATAGATGATCGGACAGACGTAGAACCATGCGCTCAGGCAGAGTTCGGTGACCGAACTGACATCGCGATAAAACACGTTCAGCGCCGAAAGCATCAAGGCCATCCCCATGATCAGCAGGGCGTGCACCGCCAGCGCGACGGGCAGCAGCAACAGCGACCATCCTGGAGCATGTCCATAACACAGCAAAATGAAGTGGAACGCGATCAGGGCCAGGATGAAGTGGATCAAACCCGAAAGAACTGATGATGCCGGAAGGATTTCAGCGTCGATTTTGATCTTCTTGATGAGGTTTCCGTTCACCAGGATCGAGTTCATCGCGTCTTGCAGCGTGCCGGTGAAAAAGCTCCAAGTCAAAACGCCGGCCAGCACAAAGATGCCGTAGTCGACCTGAAGGTCCGCCATTTTGCGGATGTTGAACACCAGCCGGAAGACGCAAATGATAATCAGCGCCAGAAACAGTGGTTTGCCAATAGACCAGAATAATCCAAGCATCGACGCCTTGTAGCGCGTCTTTAAATCCCGCTTGGTCAAGCTCAACAACAACTCGCGTTTATGCCATAACAGTCGAAGCATTCCACCCGGCTCGATCCGTACCAACAGCAGCAATTTGCTCCGTGCCCGTTTTTTTTATGTAATCCTTATGAAGAGAACTATCCACGAAATTTCTGCTCCCCGCAACTGTTTTCGTTGCATCAGGCAACAATTTATCCACTGAACCGTGGATGTAAAATCAAAATAATCCAAATTTTTACAGGAACAAACGTTTCCCTGTGTTCGGTGACGTACATGTCAACCTGTCATCGCAACTGCTACAGCCGGTCTTGCAGAAAGCCCGCAAAAGTTTCCATCAAGGGGCAATGCGCCGCTTCAAGGGGCGGAGCTTTGCGCCGGCGATCCACGTACAGCACGCCGCGCACAGCCTCATCCGTCGCCTGCAACGGCGCGCAGATCCACGAGTTGATCTCCAGCTCGATCATGCTTTGCGTTGGTTCGCAAAATTCGGTGTCCGTGTCAAAACGCGAGTATTGCAGTTGGCCGGTTTGCACGCATTTTTCCGCCACGCTCAGGCTTAAGGGCGGCTTTTCTTCGTCCTCGCGCCGGTGCATCCAATCGCCGCTTTCGCCGTGATGCGCGCGCACGATCCATTTTCCGCTTTCCGGATGGATCATCATGATGAAGGCGCAATCCGCGACGAATTGCGCGGCGATGATGCCAATCGCCAGGTTCAGCCGCTCATTCAGGCCCGCATTGCCGTCCAGCGCGCGGCGCAAAAGGCGGCGCAGCGCTTTTTGCTCGATCCCGCGGCGGCAGTCGTCCCACGACTCGCGCAATTCGTGCAGCTTGGCCGCCAGTTCTTCCGGCGCTTCCATTTCGATCCGGATCAGGCGGCTGGTCCACTGATCCGGCAGTTGCGTGTCTTCATGCGCCAGGCGCGGACGCTCCAGCCGCAAGGGCGTCTCCGCCGTGTCGGCCGCGGCGCGCGTCGAATGGGCTTCGTCGTCCATGAAAAACATCGTTGTGTGGCCGATGCGGATCTCATCACCCTGGCGCAGCGTGTGCTGGCGGATCTTTTCGCCGTTCACGTGCGTGCCGTTGCGGCTGTTGCGGTCGCGCAGGATGCAGCGCTGATCCTCAACCGTGATTTCCGCGTGACGATTCGAGCAGATCGTGTCGTCCAGCCGGATGTCATTCGAGATGCCCCGGCCGATGTAGAACGTCGCCTGGCCGGATAGATACACTGTATAAGCCCAATTGCCCGAACCTTCGATCACCAATCGTGCGTCCTGCATAATGGTCGCCTTATATGGAAAAGTTTTGTCGCGTGCTGATAGGCGGCGCCGGATTCGGGAGTGCTGTTATCTCCCTAGATCCAAGCGAAACCAATTCACGTTCGGACAAATATTTTGCTCATAATCTCCGCTAAAGACAAGATGAAAATCAAAGGAATGTAACAAGGGGCGATACGTTCGATTCCCCAAGACATTCGCGAAGTTGTATTATGGCAGGATCAACCGCGCCGCACGAGCTCGCCGTTTTCAAACTCGGGCGGGATGTACGCCGCCGCTTCGATGGCATCTAGTTCCTGTTTCCAGACGTGATTTTTCCGCGCCACCCATACATAGAGCAGCGCGGCGGCGGCGAGATAAAACAGCGACGCCAGCTGGCCGGGATAATCCGCCAGGTTGATCGCCGGTGGCAGCAGGCCGGCGCTGGACTTGCCGATGTCAACATACGCGTACATGGGCAGCGCGTAAAACGGGGAGATGCCCGCGATTAAATGCAGCGATGTGTGGACTAATGTATCCAGGCCCATCGGCAAGACGATCGCCAGCAACGCCACGATCCACAGACTGGCCGCGGCGCCAAAGGCGATGCGGAAGCAGACGCTGCGCTGGTAAAACTTCAATGAGAGAGCGCGGCTGAAGACCGCGAGGAAAATAAACGGCGGGATGAGTGAAAACGCCATCGCTTTGAATTGCGTCAAGGCCAGGGCGCCGCGCGTGCTGAAGAACCACCAGCCCAGGCCGCTCGTGCAGACAATCAGCGCGATGAAATACAGAATCCCGTCGTCCAACACGGCGAGCGCCGGAACGCGCTGATGGATTTTCCAATTATCCGTCCCTACCTCGACTTGATGGATGTTCAGGATGATCGCCCCGGCGAAGTAGATCAGCAGCGACAGGGACCACCAAGTGTACAGCGCCTGCGTCGTCATTTTCGGCAACGCCCAGAACACTCCGACGACAGTCAACAGCAGCGTCATCGACATTAACGTATACTGCGAGTAGTTCAGCGGGCGGTTGTCAAAGTCGTACACCTTGCGCGCGGCGATCACCAGCGTGACCAGCGAGATGAACAGCGGCGGCAGCGAGGCAAAAAACCAATCCGGGATCATATAGCCGAACACCGGCAGCGCGCCCTGGCCGAACAGCGTGCTGCTGGCGCCGAACATGGAATAAATGCCCCAGATGATTCTTTGCCGGAAGAAGAACAGCACGACGAACAGAATCGCCACAGCCAGCATCACGCCCTGGGCCGTGCGGGTTCTTTGATTGATGCTCGACGTGTAGATCCCCAGCGAGGAAAGCAGGATGGAACCGAGCAGCAATGCGCCGAAGGTCAGGTACACGTCGCTGAGCGAGCGTCCGCCGAAGAGCAGCGTCACGCTCACGATCGGCAGCGCGCAGCCCAGCAGCAGCATCACGTAGAGCGTGGTGCTGAGGAACGATCCGACGATGTAATGCGACGGCGGCAGCGTAGTCACGCGCAGGAAATCGGCTGTTTGGCGTTCACGCTCGGCCGTAATCAGCGACGCGGTGATCGCCGGGGCCAGGATCAGCACCAGAATCCCCTGGATGATCTCCATGCCGTTGAAGATGTTCTCGCCGATGCTCTTGGTGTATTTGATCATCTCTGCGCTGCGGCTCTCGAAGCGCCACAGCCCCGCCGCCTGCACGAGCAGGATCGCCAGCGTCACGATGCACAGCGCGCCGACGTAGGCGATGAGGGAATAGATCATCGCCTTCCCGCGCATGCGCCGCCGCATTTCGCGGGTCAGGATGGGGTTGTCTGTGATGATATCGAGCAACATGGTTACGCTCCCGCGTAAGGGTCTAGGGTCTGGGGTTTAGGGTCTGGTGATGGAGCGGCTGTGCCGCAAATAAATAGATAACTTTCATTTAAGCGGGCGAAAACGCCGTTGTCTCCATGTCATCAGAAAATTCGCATTTTCAAAACTTTTACTTATCCTTTAAGGAATCCTCCAGTTTGTGCAGCATCCTGCCGATGATTTGCAGTTCATCCCAGATTGGTTTAATTTGCTCCTTATTCACGTATGATAGTTTTGAAGCGACGATCAGCAATGTTTCCAATTCAGCAAGCGATCCTTTGGCGAATGAGATGTGGCGCAGATAATCCCCACGATGCACCCGGGCGTAACCTTCTGCGATATTCGCCGGAATAGAAACTGCCGCTCGTTGGGTTTGGCTGATCAACCCGTACTTTTCTTCAGCCGGATATAATAATGTCAAAGAATAAATCTGCACTACCAACTCGATCGAACGCTTCCAAACATCCAAATCGCGATATGATTTCAACGCCATTTCTATTTCTCTACGTTGAGAATATTTATCTATGAAATTTTAAAGTCTCTTATTCCGCAGCGTAGCCGCTCCATCCCCAGACCCCAGACCCTAGACCCCAGACCCTTTGATCCGGGAACTCATTGAACGTTGCCTTTCGTAATCGTCATGAAAATATCTTCCAAATCCAATTCCCGCTCCTGCACGGCTTGCGGGAAGATGTCGTGCGGCGCCAGGACGCGCGAGAGCGAGATGTCCGCCGGGGCGTCTTCCTTCAGGTGCACTTCGAGCCGCACGCCGTCGATGCCGACTTCCGCCACGCCTTCGTGCGCGATGAGGATGTCGTGCGTTTTGTTCGCTTCCTCTTCGCTGGCCAGTTTGATGTCCACGATGCGCACGCCCTTCAGCTTGCTCGTGATTTCGTCGATCGGGCCGCTCACCAGCAGCGAGCCTTTCTCGATGATGCCGATCGTGTTGCAGAGCTCCTCCAGCTCGGTCAGGATGTGCGAGGAGATCAGCACGGTCTTGCCCATCTTGCGCAGTTCCTTGAGCAGTTCGCGCATCTCGATGCGCGCGCGCGGGTCGAGTCCGGAGGCCGGCTCGTCGAGCAGCAGCACCTGCGGATCGTGGATCAGCGTCTTGGCCAGGCAGAGGCGCTGCTTCATGCCGCGCGAGAGCGTCTCCACGTAGGCGTCGTGCTTGTCCGTCAGGTCGGTCAGCGAAAGCAGGTTGTCGATGATGTCCTTGCGCCGCTCCTTGGCGATCTTGTACGCCGCGGCGAAAAAATCCATGTACTCCCAGACCTTCATGTCGTCGTACACGCCGAAGAAGTCGGGCATGTAGCCGATGATCCGCTTCACCGCGTCGGGATCCTTCATCACGTTGTGCCCGCCAATCTCCGCCGTGCCGGCCGTGGGCTGGAGCAACGTGGAGAGCATCTTGATCGTCGTCGTCTTGCCCGCGCCGTTCGGGCCGATGAAGCCGAAGATGTCCCCCTTGTTGATCGTCAGGTTGAGTTGGTTCACAGCCGTCAGATCGCGGAATTTCTTCGTCAGATTGAAGGTTTGAATCATTGCGCTCATGGCAGCGCCTCCGATGATATATTGATGGTTTCCGGTTGAATTTGCATCGACACTTCTAGATCGTAGAAGCTGCTTCCTTCCATGCCGAAGGACAGCATCTCCTGGTTGATCTGGGATGACACGCGAAACAGCATTTCTCCGCTGAATGGATTGACAAACTGCGGCGAATTGATGGCGTAGATGCGTCGCTGAACCTCTTCCATTCGCCGCCGTTCCTTGGAGAACTGCGCCAGCTGCCCCACCATGTTGTTATTATAAAATGGTTCGAACTTGCCCGTCGAGAAATTATAAACTTCCACCAGCAGTGAACTGTTCAGTTCCTCGTCGCTCATTTTGCTGGAATTCGGCTGCCAGCGGTTAAACGTGGCGCGGATGTCAAGGTCTCTCGGGCGCATCGGCGCGCAGGCTTCCGGCATGCGCATCGCCAGCAGCAGCGACGCGTTCGTCAGCTGGAAGCTGTCGCTATTGCCAAAGCCCGGCGGTACGACCGCCGTGCCTTCGTCGCTGATCATCGGGCGCAGCATGCCCTCTTCGAACTGGAAACTATCTCCGGTGCGACTGGGCGCCAGATCGACGACGAACAGCGCGTTGCTTTGCTGCGGGCTTTGTTCGGCGGGATCGATCTTCACCAAGTCGATCAGATCCGTCGTGCGGCAAAGCAAGAACGGCATGTTGCCCTGACGGCGGAAGATCGCCTTGTCGAAACGGAAATCCTCATCGTCGCCGCGCTCCGCGTCAAAACTGTCAAAGCGGCTCTGGATCAAATTAATCGCCACGTCCTTGCTCAATGCGCCGCCTTCCGAGGCCATCAACGAGTTGCGCAGTTGTCCCGCGAACTGCGCCGGCGGCAACAGCCGCGACGTATATTGCGCCGGATCGAGCAGCAGTTCATCGCCCTGCCGCCAGGAGTCGATGCGCGCGGCCTTCAGGATGGTCGTTTTGGCGCGAGTTCGCTCCGGCATCATCAGATACACGTCTTGAAAGTTGTATGGCGTGTTGTTGATCAGACGGCCTTCCAGACGATTGGTTTCTGATGCGGGATCATAATCCCAGGCGATCTCGCCTTGAAAGCCGCCGTCCAGGTCCAGCAAATCCTGCGCGGCCACTTGCTCCAGCGCCCATTGCTCCAGTACCTGCGAGGCGATTTTGATATTGCGGTCGTCTTGCGCGAGCTCGACCGTCTCGCCCGCGCGGTTGCCTCCGCTCGCCGCCAATCGTTTCAGGAGCAGTCCCATGATTCCGCCGCTGCGCTCCAGCCAGCGGTCCTGCGCCACCACCGCCGCGGTGTCTGCTTTGGGCGCGATGGAGTAGCGTGATTTGCTTGTGGACCAGATCATGCTTTGCGAATTCACCAGCGCCGTTTGCTCGCCGATCTTGCATTCCACGAGATGATAATGGTCCAGCGTACGCTTGTCGCCTTTGGTCAGCACGCCCAGACCGTAGGTTCCCAGGCTGAAACCGAGGATGATCACCGGCAGCGTGAACCAGGCCAGCTCCAGTTTCTTGATTTTGGCCAGATAGAGAAAGTTGATCGGACCGACCACGAGAAAGTAGAGGCCCAGAATGGCCAGAATGAGGATGATGCTCGGTGGATTGTACGAGCCCACGACGATGTTGCGGCCGATCTCCACGCCGAAGTTGTTGATCAAACTGGGGATGGTGTGCTCGCTCAGCGGCGCGTCCCAGAGCATGCGCACCAGCGGCGTGCGTTCCAGGTTGGCGTCGTCCAGACCAAAGGCCCAAACATCCACGAAGCCCTTGCCGCGATGAATGCGCCGCGCCAGCGTCAGCGGTCCGTTTTTCAGCAGAACCTTTCCCGACTGACCCGTGATTGGCGAGACTTCAGCCATGATTTGCTTCCGTTCGGCGCCGTATTCCTCAAACGGGGCGATTGGAATTTCCGTTTGGCGCGGCGCAAGGAAACTCACTCCCAGTTCGCGCTCGACGAACGAGCCGGCGTAGAGCTCGGCGTCCTTGCCGCCCAGGATCAGCGCGTGGCCGCCGCTTTCCACCCATTGCAATAAAGCTTGCTCCTGCTGCGCGTCGAGTCCGTTGCGCTCGATGCGCGGAATCACCAGCAGCGACACGCCTTGATAGCCATACCAGCGGTCCGGCAGCGTTTCCGGCGGGACATAGGTCGTCGCTTGTCCCCGCACGCCGGAGCGCATGGGCGCGCGCAACGATCCTTGCTGCGTCGAAGCGATCACGCAGAGCGGATTGCGCGGATCGTTCAGCGGCAAGTCGTCCAGCGTGGTGTTGAAGATTCGCCGCCCGGTTTTGTCGCCCAGCTTGCGCGTCTGGTAGAGATTCAGTTCCGGCCGGTATCCGCCGTCCAGCGCCTTGTCGGAAAAACGGGCGTACAGGATGTAGCGCTTGCGCGAATTGCCCACTTCCACGTCCTGCCGGAAGATATACTTGCGGCCAGTCGCGCTCGACGTCTCCACGGTCAGATAGCCGAAAAAAACATCGAGGTCTTCGGCGGTTTCACCGGCGGCCGGGCGATTGGAGAGCGTCACATAAACCGGCGTCCAGACGCCGGAGTGATACTTGCCGTTGAAGCCGACGCGGTATTCCTCCGCGTTAATCTCCGCCCATGCGGCGCCCGGAAGCAAAATCGCGGCGAACAGCGCTCCAAGCGCCGCTTGCGTCAAACGCAGACCCAGATTGTTGGCGCCCATTCGCCTCATCGTTCTCCACTCCAGCCCATTTATCGGACTCCGCGTCTTGATTTCCGCCGCCGTCTGCGCATTGGACAACGCAGCCGGGTAAAAAGTTTCTTCGGAAGCTTAGAAAATGCAAGGACGGCGATTCCGTCCTGCGGATCACTTGATTGTGTTATGCCCCACGAGCGAAAGGAATTCGTTGCGCGTTTGGGCCGAGGTGCGGAAGGCCCCGAGCATCGCGCTGGCCAGCGCCACGGATTCGTGTTTTTGCACGCCGCGCATCATCATGCACAGATGCTGCGCTTCGGTGATCACCCCCACTCCAAGGGGCTGGAGATGCTCGCGCAAGCACTCAGCGATTTGCAGGGTCATGCGCTCCTGCAACTGCAAGCGCCGGGAAAAGACATCCACGATCCGCGCAACTTTGCTCAGACCGATCACCTTGCCTTTGGGGATATAGCCGATATGCGCTTTGCCGAAAAACGGCAACATGTGGTGCTCGCACAGGCTGAAGAATTCGATATCCTTGACGATCACCATCTCATCCGATTCTTCGGTGAAGATCGCGTTGTTGATTACCCGCTCCACATCTGTTCGATAACCGGAGGTTAAAAAGCTCAGCGCACGGCTCGCGCGCTCCGGCGTCTTGAGCAACCCCTCCCGGTCCGGATCTTCGCCCATCCGGCTCAGCATTTCGCGAATCTGGGGTTCGATTTTCAGCGTATCGGCAGGCATGCCGTCATCGCCGCTCACAGCGGCAGCATCGTAAGTTTTCATCAGTTTGATTCTCGACCGTCCTGTTCATTAATTAATTGGGAATACTAAATATGCCTTGACCGGATGCGCAGGGTCAATCCTCAAAACATCATTCCATGTCGATCTGGCGCATTTTGACTTTGTCCTGTGTCTTTTTTTGCTCTTGCTCTTGCTCTTGTTCTGATATGATGCCTTTTCGCCCAGCCAATAATTTCATTTCTACGCAGCGTTAGCCAGTTGAATCCGATTTCCAATTCCGGCGCTGGATTCTGATTGAGAGCAAGAGCAAGAGCAGGAGCAAGAGTCAGCAACGAGAATCCGTACAAACTTGACATGCGCTTATGTCGACCGTCACGTTATTTTTTATCGTCGGATCGGACGATGCCGCTTAAATGATAAAGATCCACGAGCTCATCGTGATAGACCGGCTGGCGGTCGTTGAGGTATCCCGGCGGCGCTGCGAGGTAATCGCAGCCGAACTTGGCGCAGGCGGCCATTGCTTGCCGAGGCTCCAGCGTCCATGGTTCGTCCGTATCCCACATGTCGAATCCAGGGCGTTGCAATGCTTCCGTGATTTCCAACAGGCGCAAGGCGTATAACGGATCGAGATAGACTGCGTAGCCGTCGGTCCTCTCGTACAGCGCTCCCCGCTTTGTGCGGGTGCGGAAAAAATCGAAATCCTCATGATAGACCAGGAAATATGCGTCTTTCGGCGTATGCTGGCGAATCCATTGCACCGCCGGATCGAAGCGCGTGTCTGCTTTGACGAAAAAGACGCTGTCGCCCCGGGCGCGCCGGAAATCGATTTGCGTGCTAGATAGAATCAGCAACATGGCCATGCCAGCCACCGCGCAGTGAACGGGCCGGGGAGGCGAAATCCATGCCAGCGCTTTGCGGAAACCCCTGGCATGCGCGACGGCGGTCAGCGCAAAGGCCAGCGCGATCAATTCAAACCAGTACTGTGTGTAACATGCTCCAAATGAAATGCCGCGGACGAACATGGTGATGAAGAACGGCGAGTAATGCAGGAGATCAAAGATCCGGAGCAGATCGAAGGGGGCGTGCATTTGCGCGGCGATCCAAAGCAGCATCAATGCCGGCGTGGCTGAAACCAGAGCCAGAACCGCCGTTGCAAAGCGTGGGAACGGCCGGAATAGCATTCGATCCTGCGGCGTGATCCAGCGCAATCCGATGAACCCCGCGCAAAGTACGGCGTAATTGGAGCTGAGCAGAAATAACAGATATCCCGTTTGCTGCCGCAAGGCCGCGAAGTAAAGCACATGCAGCAGCAGGCCTGCCGTGGCGATGGAAGCAAGCAGTTTGGCGTATGAATCTTTCTCCGTCGAACGCCGCGTTAGGCTCCAATGATAAATCAAGGCCCAGGTCAATAATGGAATCAAGAACGCTCCGGCGCGCGCCGGTTGCAGCTGAATCAACAGCCCGATTTTTAAAACATCGGCTCCTATCGCCCCGATGATGATCCATGTCAGCAGCCCGGCCGTCATCCAGCGAATCGAACGCAGCACGTCCAGCTCGATTTCGCCTTCGGCGTTCTCGATATTGCGTCTTTTTTCGAACCAGTCAGCGCCCAGCGTCAGCAATAGCGCCAGCGTTCCATAAAAGCGCAGCGCGACATGCCAGGGCACGCCGAATGGGTCGTAATGAATGGAGAAATTTTTGACGACCCATCCCTTCCACCACGCAAACGGCGCATCTGGTTGGGACATGGTGCGCAAAGCGGAAGGACCGAGCGCCAGGAGCGTGATGATCAGGCCCGGCGCGATCCCCAGCGCCAGCTTGCGGATCATGCGCAATCGTTGCCCGGTTTCCGCGCCGGCTATCCGTCCGGCCGCCCATCCGAACATCGCGCACCATACGCACAGGCCGCGCAGCGGATGGATCGCGCAAACGCCGCCGCAAAGCAACGTTGCGGCCGTCCAGCGGCCATGGATCAGGCATGCCAGCGCGGCCAGGGCCACCGGCGCGGCGGCCGTCGCATGCGTCACGTAAGTCAGATTCAACGGCGAGGCGCCGGTGAGCGGCTCGGACATGCCGCAGATGCCGAACGCCGCCAGCAGCGGCGCGGCGGGCGTTTCATTCCGCAAGCGCCATGCCCCCGCCATCATCGCGGCGATGCAGCCGAATTGAAACAGAATCTGCAGCAGCCAGAATGTCCGTGTGAGCTGCTCAGGCTCCCCCAGTTTGCCCAGCAGATAAAAGAAATACGTGGGGGCGCGGCAATAGAGTTCAACGACGGGATCATTGGGATAAAGGGACGGATCGTGGACTTTCTGCATCACAGTCCACTGGAGCTCATGATTGACTTGCGGCCCCAGGCCATAGCCGCAAATGAGAAGCGAGAGAGCCGTGAAGGTGATCAGCGCGGGAAAATATAACGCAAGGTCGCGTAGCCAAAGGCGGCGGTCTGGATCGTGTCGGCGGCGGCCAGGCATTCATTCCCCCTCGTTAGATGCGGTATTTGCGTTTTTTCGGATCGGGATGCTGACGGAATAAAATCGCGACGTTGCCGATGCGCGCCACTCGTTCAGCTTTCAGCGACTCGGCCAGTTGCGTGCTCAGCGTGTCGCGCTCTTCCTTGAAGGCGATGAACTTCACCTTGATCAGCTCGTGCGACTCCAGCGCTTCGTCAGCCGCGACCGATACGGCTTCGGTCAAACCCGCCTTGCCCACATTCACCACCGGGCGCAGCGGATGCGAAAGCTGCTCCAGCGCTTTGCGTTGTTGGCTTGTCAATGGCATGTTATGGATTTCCTTTGTTCGCTGTCATGGTCTGAATTTAGCAATCATTAGCCGCTGTGATGTTAAAAGCAAGCACAAGAAATGCTGGTTTGTTTTTAACGACGATCTGGAAAAAAAGGTGTTGCCGCACGGCGGAGCGCGCGTCTATCATTCCAGATCGAACGCACAAATCAGGCATGGGAGATCGAACCATGATGCGAAAAACTCTCGCGCTCATTATTGCAGCGCTGCTGGCTATTCCGATGCTCGGCGCCATCGTGAGCACTTCCACGGACGACGTTCAGGAGATCGCCGAGCCGATGGCTCAGAGCGTGATCGATGGTTTGGAGAATGACGATTACGACGCTTTCAGCAAATACTTCGCCGCGCGGTTGAAGGTCGTGCTCACTGAGTCAAGATTCAAGACTCAGCAGAGCTATTTCGAGAAAAACCTGGGCTCCCTGGCCAACGTGGAATATCTGGGCCATGTCAATTACACCTCTTACACGCGGACCATCTTTAAAGCTTATGCCTCGACGGCCGAGCAGGAGGTATTAATGTGGTTCGACATCGACAAACGCACAGTCACCGTCAGCGGATCGCAGCAGGATCGCTATTATCTCATCGGCTTTGAAATTCAGCCGCCGCCGACCGCCTCGGAATAAGCGAAGGGCCCATCTGTCAAATAATGAATCCGCCGCGCGAATTTGATGTGCGGCGGATTTGCTTTATTGCATTTCTCGAAAGTTTTGCGTATTGGTCAGCGGTCACAGCCAAGGGCGGCTGTGCCACATTTTTCAGAAAGCGCTATTTTTTTGAGAGACGTTCTATCTGAGGACGGAATCAGCTGTCTCCGTCATCGCCGATCGCTTCGACCGGGCATTCTTCCATCGCTTGCTTGCACAGTTCCACTTCCTCCTCGGACTCCGGCTGTTGACAGACGTAGTCATACTCCTCGCCTGCCGCGAAGTTTTTCTCCGCGGTCTGCTCGCAGAGGTTGCAGAGAATACAGTTCGTATCGACGTACCATTTTCCCGGAACGTTGCCCGGGGCCTTGGAGTTCTTGTCCGCCATAAAATGACGCCTCCCTGATCACGATGCATGTCGGCTGCGGCGCATCGCCCCGCAGCCGGATAGAGAAAATTAAGCGATGATTCAAGAATGATCAATCGCCCTGAGGCGTAACGCGCTCAGGATTCCGCGCTTTGTTTTTCGCCTCCATGTCGATCCGCCAGATTTGATCGCTGGTTTTCTTCATGATCAGAAGCAGAGCGATCAGCGCCGCGCCGAACAGCAACGGCAGACCGATGATGAAGAAATTTTTGCCGCAAAAAATGATCGCGGTGTTCAGCGCGATGAAGAGCAGGCGGAATTCCGTCGGCCCCACGCCGAGCTGGGTGATTTGGAACTGATTGGTGATGTTGAATGACAGAAACGCGCTGACCCACATGGCGCTCAGCACGGGCAAGGTGAGGATCAGCCAGTAGCGCGACGCTCCATCGACAATGAACATGTAGCTGATGATGATGCAACAGACGAACAGGTAATCCAGCAAATGGTCCATGTAATAACCCCATTTGACCAGGCCGGCGCCGCGGGCTTTGCCCAGCGATCCGTCGAAGGCGTCCGTGAACCATTGCAGGAACAGCATCAGCGAACTGAGCCACAGCCAATGGAGGCTGTGCCGTCCCGCCAGCCAGCCGGATAGAATCAGCCCCAGGCACCAAAGCACGGTCATCATGGTGAGGTGCTGGGTTTTCAGCCAAGGGGGGAATCGATGCACGCTCGCATCAATGAAGCGGCGCTCGACGCGGGCGAGCGGAGATTTCATGGGGGCTTTCCGGTCGCCGGCGAAGGTTTCCTGGGTCATTGAACGGCCTCATGGTGATATGGTTGGATCCAACAAGCGCAAAAGAAACGTTACGATGTCTGCTCGTCTTCATCAGCATCCGCGGCATCCGCGGGCTGCACTTCCAGCACGCTGGAGCCCGTGCGTTTTTGCCGGCCTTTCTTCACGCCGCCTAAAGATTTAGCCTTCTGCATCGCTTCCATGGCGTCGCGGGCCCATACAAACACCGGGCGTTCCACATACTTCCCACTGCCGACATGCCCAACTTTTACAATGCATTTATAGAGTTTCATCGTGGACGCTCAGTATATAGATCCCATTAGCAGATGGCGCTGATGTAAACGTTGTCTTTGCTTTCAATCAGTCATTGATTAGAGAAACAAGTCCCAATAATGATTAGGTTGTCGCCTGGAAGTCAATATTTTATAAATGACTTCTTCGTATTTCTTTCTAAAAATCGCATCATGGCGGTTATGTATTGATGCAGGGCTATATTTCCGTTGCGCTGGATCAATGAAACGGCCATATTGCGCATTGCAGACAATCCTGCGACCCACTTCCGTGAAATGGCTCGATTAATTATGTTATATCGATACGACGATGGCAACAACTGGTTCGAAAAAATTCAGGCGCAAGGGGCGCTTTGTCTCACGGTGTGTTTGCTGGCGGGATGTCTCCGGCCTCAGGCGGAGTTTTTGCCCCAGAACGCCGCCACGCAGACTTACTCCGTGGAGCATCTCGCGCAAGAGCCGGAACTGGACCGGATGGATGGATTAAAAGCCTTTCGATCCGCTGTGCCGATGGCCTTGCGCGAGAAGGACCGTGTGATTCTCTATCGCGATTCCTGGAGCGGACCGCAGGATTTAAGCGGGGAGATCCGGCTGGCGCACTCGGATCATGCGCTGTACCTTGCGGCGCAAGTGACGGACGATGACGTGCAGTACGCCGGGCATCCGGGCGAATGGAGCGGCGACGCGGTGAACCTGTTTCTCAAAACGGAAACCGAGGAGGGGACGCGCGAGTTCATCTTCAAATTTTCCTGCGCCGGCACGCGTTATTGCTATTACAATCGCCTGTCCTATAATGGCGAGGAGTATCAATGGGGCGCCAGCCGGGCGGAGCGCGTCAAGGGAGGGTATTGGATCGCGGCGGAAATCCCCAAGCGCAACCTGGGGCTGCTCGGAATGGGCGATGAACGCGTCTGGTTCAACGTCTCCATCGAAGACAACAACAAGGGCGGCTATATGATGCTGCTGGGTCAAAGCGAGGGTTTTCTCAACGAGCCAGCCTGGATCGCGGCGGAGTTGAGATAGGTTTTTTTTACCACAGAGCACAGAGAACACAGAGAACCGAATTTGTTTTTTTAATTTCACGCAGAGACGCGGAGAACTGAATTCTTAAAAGGCCTCTTCATTGTTATAACAGCATAAGAACATATACGCTGCTTTTGCCGTCATATATTTGGGATTAAGTCCTATATACATGTCATCCAGAGCGCCAGTTTCGCGCGCCAAGGCTGAATTGCGCAGCATGGCCACCGCTCTTGAAGCATATTGTGTGGATCATAACGCCTATCCACCGTATACGATGGACCCTGCGAAACAGGCTTGCTTCAAGACGCCATTCAGAATGCCCAGTTTTTCGATAGAAGCCGGCTCATTGACGACGCCGATCGGATATCTTGCGCGCTATCCGCTGGATGAGTTCAGCCGTTGGTCAGAGGAACGCACTTTCGCTTATTTCACCAGTGACAACGGACAGGACTGGATCGTAGTCAGCATAGCGCTTTCAGCGCAAATAAGGAACCATGATAGAAGAGATTGACGCCTTTGTTGTTTAAAAAAGCTTCGCCCCGGTATAAACGCCGCTGGATAAGCTTTTGCTTCCTGAATTCCGATTTCTGAACTCTGACCGCTCTTACGCCATGATCATGCCGCCGTCGACCTGGATCACCTGGCCGGTGACGTAGCTTGACATGCCGCTGGCGAGGAACAGCGCGATGTTCGCCACGTCCTCCGGCGCGCCCAGCGTCTGCAGCGGGATGAACTGAATGATCGCCTCGCGCGCCTTGCCGGTCATCGCGTCGGTCATCGCGGACTGGATGAAGCCCGGCGCGATAGCGTTCACGCGGATGCCGCGCTTGGCGTATTCCTTGGCCAGCGTGCGGGTCATGCCGATCACGCCGGCCTTGCTCGCGCTGTAGTTCACCTGGCCCGGATTGCCCATGATGCCGACGACGCTGGCCATGTTGATCACGCTGCCCGGTCCGCGCTTGGGCATGCGCGGGATGCCCGCCTTGCAGCAATTGAACACGCCCTTCAGGTTCACGTTGATCACGAAGTCGAAATCCTCTTCCTTCATGCGCATCATGAGCTGATCGCGCGTGACGCCGGCGTTATTCACGAGGATGTCGAGCGAGCCGAGCTGCTCCACGGCCTGCTGCATCAGGTTCTCGCAGGATTCGAGGCTCGTGACGTTGCAGGCCACGGCGATGGCGCGGCGGCCAAGCGTCTTCACTTCTTCCACAGCGCTCTGCATAGTCTCTTCATTAATGTCGCTGATCACCACATCCGCGCCGTTCTGCGCGAGTTTCAGCGCCACGGCCTTGCCGATTCCCTGGCCCGATCCGGTCACAACGGCCACTTTTCCATCCAACATAATCGCATCTCCCAAACAGTGAAATTTTGCGCCTACGCTATGCCCCGCGGCAGCGACAATCAATCAAAAGTTCATCTTTTCGGACGCGATAAGAATATCGCTCAAAAGAGACGGCATAAATGTGGGAGGGGCTGTCACCAGCCCCGAATCATTCGCGGCCGGGACGGCCGCTCCCACATTTTCAACATAACAACGCGCCCGTTCCCATGCGGAACGGGCGCGCTGGCGGACGATTCATTCAGAATCACGAGGATTAGACTGAGACTTCCTCTGTCTCTTTGCTGCGCTGCGGCTGATGTTGCGGCGCGGGATTCCGGCGGAGGACATGCGTGAGCGGCGCCGTATGACGAGGGCGACGCGTATGTGTGGCGTGGTGCGCAGTCCGTCCGTTGGCGTTCCGGGCGCCTTCGACAAGGCGCGCAAGGTCGGCGACGATCGAATCGAGTTCGCGCGCTTGAGCCGAGAGCTCCTCGCTGGCCGCCGCGGATTCTTCGGCGTTCGAAGCCACTTGCTGCGTGACGGTGTCCATCTGCGCCACGGCGGTGTTGATCTGACTGATTCCTTCGGATTGCTCGTTGGAGGCCGTCGCAATGACCGAGACATGCTCGGCGACTTTGCTTGAACTGCCAGCGACTTCCCGGACTCCCTCGGCGGCTTTCTGCACCATGTCGGAGCCTTTGTTGGCTTGTTCGACATTGGACTGAATCAGCGCTGCAGTGTCTTTTGCGGCGATGGCCGAACGTTGAGCCAGGTTGCGCACTTCTTCGGCGACGACGGCGAATCCCTTGCCGTGTTCGCCGGCGCGCGCCGCCTCGACGGCGGCGTTCAACGCGAGCAGGTTGGTCTGGAAGGCGATCTCCTCGATCGTCTTGATGATTCCGGAGATCTTATCCGAAGATTCCTTGATGCCGCCCATCGTCGCAACCATCTGCTCCATCGCCTGAGCGGTTTCGCTCACGATCCGCGACGCGTCGTTCATCATCTCGTTGGCCTTGATCGCGCTGTCGGCGTTGCCTCGCGCCTGACCGGCCAGCTCTTCCAACGCCGAGGACGTCTCCTCAAGGCTCGCGGCCTGCTCCGTCGCGCCTTCAGCCAACTGCTGGCTGGATTGCGAAATTTCGTTCGAGGCCGACGCCACCTGCTCCGAGCCGGTTTGCAGCCCGGCGATCGCTTTTGTAAGAGGCTTGGTGATGGCGCGCGTGATCATATAGGCGAGGATGACGCCGAGCACGATGCTGATCGCCGCGAGCACCATGACCAGCGCGTTTGTGCGAGCGGTGATCGTGTTCGCCTGATTGCTCAACGATGTTCCAAGGGTGTCCATCTCCTTGACGATATTCGAAGCCAGTCCCAGCAATTCCGCCGTGGTTTCACGCTCCTTCATAATCCCCCTGATATACTGCTCGCCCGCAGCTTTGTATTCGGCGAGATAACCCGCAATGTCTCCGGCTGCGGCGGCAAGCTCGCCCTCGTTTTTCACCTGCTCGGACCAGCGTTGCAAACCGGCGATTGCGTTATCCAGCTGCTTCAGATACCCATCCCGCTGCGCATCGTTGTTTGTCGCAATCAGGTAAACGGCGGTCACGCGAAGCAGCAGGAACGGCTGCACAACGTCTTGATTCAATCCGGAGTCCATTTGCGTCCATTTGGAGAGAGCATCGGCATCGCCAGCCTTTTCCGCCTGGGCAATCGCGGGGGCAAGCACTTTTTCCTTGGCCGCGTTGATTTTGGAGGTGACGTCCCATCCAACACGGCTCCACACTTTAAACGCGTCGTCTTTCGTCGTTCTAGCCTCCATTTGAGACTCGAAACTCTTCCGGTACGCGGGAAGAATTCCCTCAATGCGCGCGAGTGTGTCCTGGTCCGCCTTCAGGAGTCCATCCGAGGTCTTCAAGCCCTGAATTTGCTTACTCAGACTTTCGTAGGCTTCAAGCAGCAACTCCCCCGCATGCTTCGATGCTCCGTCATTTTTCTCAAAGCCGTTCGCGGCGAACTCCAAACGATGCTTGGCGCATTGATTCAAGTCGCTCAGGGCTTCATTGCCTTTTTCCATCAGCGCCGATTTAACTTTGACTTTGGACATTCCATACCATGATGTCCCGCCAAGAATAGCTGTGATGGCAATCAGGATTCCGAAGCCGAGTGTCAGCTTCATCGCCAGTTTCATGTCCTTAAACATTGAGATCCTCCTTTGCCCCGACTTCGAATCCGAACTGTTTTGAGCGACATTTCCGCACGCCTGACCATGAGATCGGCCAAGTAAAGGTGGTGATACGATTCTGTCACTGAAGTCTCGCGGGCCAAGCTCCTGGAATTGTCAGTATTTATTTCAAGTTTTTTTGTACACTTTTTTAAGGGCATACATGTGCAATTATCGGTAGTTTTATATAGTTTCTTTATTTTTACTGATGTGTTTTGTTCGATTTTTGCGAAATCCGCACATTCTTTAGTCAAATTTCGCAAAAATTCCCATTTTGTTGAACATTTTACCATTTTTGGGCGCATCGATAGATTATAGATTGCTCAACAATGATAACATTGCCGACTTGTTCTATATCAACGATCCTTCGAATATGCCATGATACCCGAGCGACGTGTGGCGCTCAAAAATGGACTGCGACCTCAAGTATTTCGGCATCGATCGATGAAGGTGCAATACACACGCTGTTTCTTCTGGAGATAATCCTTGCAAAGCCGCTCTGTGCGTTATGAAATCCCGGCATGATCGAAGTGCGGCGACTCTCCAAGTCTTACGGACCCATCGAGGCGGTGCGGGAAATCTCGTTCTCCGCGACGGCTGGCGATATCTTGGGCTTTCTCGGGCTGAACGGCGCAGGAAAGACGACCACGATGCGCATCCTGACGGGGTACATGCCGCCGACGCGCGGCGAGGCCGTCGTGGCGGGGCACGATGTGGTGCGTGAATCGCAGGAAGTGCGCCGCCGCATCGGATACCTTCCCGAACGCGTGCCGCTTTACTATGACATGACGGTGCGCGGTTTTCTGAATTTTATGCATGAGTTGAAGCAATATCCGCGGGCCAAACGCAAAGCGGACGTGGATCGCGCGCTGGAGCTGTGCGGCTTGACCCACGTGCAGGGACGCCTGACCGGCAATCTCTCGCGCGGCTATCAGCAGCGCACGGGATTGGCGCAGGCCGTGCTCGGCGATCCGAAAGTGATCGTGCTGGACGAGCCGACCGTGGGGCTCGATCCCGCGCAGGTGGTGGAGATCCGCAAGATGATCCGCGGCCTGGCGCAGGACCGCACCGTGATCCTGAGCACGCACATCCTGCCCGAAGTGAGCATGATCTGCAACAAGGTCGTGATCATCAACCAGGGGCGCATCGCGCTCGAGGCGCGGATGGACGAGTTGGAAGCGGCGAATCCGGCGGCGCGCCTGACGCTTACGGTGCAGGGGCCGCGCAACGGACTTGAACGAATCATCAACGACACCCCCGGCGTGCACGGCGTCGAGCTGGAACTCGCGGCCTCGCGCGAGAATTGCTGGACGCTGCACGTAGATACGCGCAAGGACACTGACGCACGCGGCGATATCGCGCAACGGCTGGTGAACGGCGGCTGGAAACTGCTCGAACTGCGCGGCGCGGGCGCCATGCTGGAAGAGCGCTTCCTGGCGGCGACAGACAACAGCCGGAAGGAGGGCGCGGCGTAATGAAAGCCGACTTCGTTCCGATTCTGAAGCGTGAAATCTACGGCATGGCCGCCAGCCCTGGATTTTACGTGATCGCAGGCTTGTTCTTTCTGCTCGCCAGCGGATTGTTCCTGAATAACATCTACAGCTTTGTGGAAGACATGTTTCAACAGTCGCAGGATCCTGCGTATTTCCAGGAGCCCGTGAATTTCACGCGCGACGTGGTGACGCCGACGTTCCTGGGATTGGCTGGACTGTATCTCTTCTTCATGCCGATCCTGCTGATGCGCAGCCTGGCGGAGGAGCGCGCGTCCGGCACGCTCGAACTGCTTACGACCTCGCCAGTGTCGGACTGGGGGATCGTGCTGGGCAAGTTTCTCGGCGCGGTCGCGGCGAATCTGCTGCTGCTGACCGGCGCCGGAGTGTATGCGGCGCTGATGCTCTGGATCGGCGATGTGGAGTGGCCGGTGTTGATTTGCTGTATGGCCGGGCTGCTGTTGGTCGGCATGGCGTTCGCCTCCTTCGGGCTTTTCGCCTCGGCGCTCACGCGAAGCCAGACCGCCGCGGCGATGATCGGCTTCCTCGGCCTGCTGACGCTGATGCTGCTGCGGCAATTCACGCCGGCGCAGTCTGGCTGGATCGGCAAGACGGTCTACGACATCGCGTTCCAGACACACATGGAGCCGTTGTTCAAAGGCGTGCTGCGCTTGGAGGACATGGTTTACCTCGCGCTGTTCACGCTGTTTTTTCTCGTGCTCACGCACGCCATGCTCAAATCCCGGCACTGGAGGGCGTAGATGGATCGCTGGCTCCGGCTGGCTCCGGTTGTGGGAGCGATCATGGTCATCGGCGGACTCACGCTGATGATTCTGCATTTGCGTCTCGATCTGCCCGGCTACGGCGTGCATCCCGCCGAACCGCTCTGCGTTGTGCTGGGGCTGGCGCTGTTTCTTTCGCTTTTCGCGCGCGGCATGCAGCGCAACGCCGGCGCGTACGCGGCTCATGCGCTGACGATGATCTTTTTCGCCTTGCTGCTGATGACGCTGTTCGAAATCGCGCAGAATCATTCGCCGCGCTGGGATCTGACGCGGGCCAAGGCGAATTCACTTTCGCCGCAGGCGGCGCGCTTCTTGCATGAGTTGGAAAATCCCGTGCACCTGACGGTGTTCGTGCCGTCGCCGGAAAAGCGCGAGGCGGACGAGTTCATGCGCAAGTTCAGCGCCGAAACGCCGCTCTTGACATATGACATCACCGATCCCGTGATCGACCGCGCGGCCACGCAGCACGTCACGGACGATCCGAACGTGCAGGTGAATTACGAGGAAACATACGCGATAGTGTATGATCCGGAGACGGCGGACCGGCCGCGCATGCAGCGCGAGATCCTGCGCAAGGCCAAGGCCGTGGAGCTGACTCAGGAGGCCTTGATCAACGCCGTCGCGCAGGCGCTCAATGAACGCAAGCGCACGCTGTATTACCTCGTGGGGCATGGCGAACCGAGCCTCGATCCCGTGGAGGGCGAGAATGCGCGCAGCGTTTCAACCTTGCGCGGCGAGTTGCAGGAGCGCGGCTTCGAACTCAAGCCGCTGAACGCGGCGCAAACGGGCGTCGTGCCGGAGGATTGCGAGACGCTGCTGTGCATCGCGCCGCGCGCGGACCTGGCGCCGATGGAACGAACGATCCTGCAGGATTGGCTCGACGAGGGGGGCAAGGCGATCATCATGCTCAACCCGCTGCTCTCGAAAACCGGCCGGTTGGATCAATTCGGCGAACTGCTGATGCGTTACGGCGTTCGGGCGCACGTGGATCAAATCGCCCTGGACTTGCAGATGGGCAATCGTGACGCGAACTACGCCATGTTTCCGATTCATTCAATCAATGAAAGCCCGCTGACGCGCGGCATCAAGCAGAACTTCAACATGGCCTGGGCCATGCCGCTTGCGCCCGGACCCACGGCGGCGGATTATCATTTCGAAGATTTGATCTTCACCTCGGAACAGACCTTCTCCGTCCCTGTGCCGGTCTGGTTCACCGGCAAGATTGAGCCGCCGAAAACCAGGGAAGGCTACTTTCGCCATACGCTGGCAGCGACCGTGTCGAAAGAGACCGGCGCCGGTCACGGCGTCAAGCTGCTCGTGATCGGCGACGGCGAATGTGTGCTGGACGGCGCGCGCATCGGCCAGCCGCAGCTCGCGCTGATTTTCAACGCGCTGAACTGGATGCTGGCCGGCGGCCGGCAGATCGCCATCCCGCCGGTGAAAGTGGCGAACACGCCGGCGAACTTCACGCCCCTCCAACTCCGCGTCGTCCTGCTGGTTTGCCTGGTGCTGCTCCCCTGCTCGCTGCTCTTCGGCGGATACGGACTCGCGATGCTGAGGAGGCGCATGCGATGAAAACCTGGCGCGCGCCGGTTCTGATGGCTGTGTTGTTCTTGCTTACGCTGGCGGCATGGCAGGCGGACGAGCACATGCTCGACCGCAAGACCGTGCGGCGCGACGAGACGTCGCTCGTGCTGGGCATGAGCGGCCGCGAGATCACGCGCCTGCGCCTGAAGAACCGCTTCGGCGAAATGGAAGTCCGGCGCGTGGGGCCGTTCGACGACCGCAAATGGGAATTGACCGCGCCGGAGCAGGCGCCGGGAGACTTCGACGCCATCGCCGTGATCTTGCAGAACCTCGCCTTCGCCCGGCGGGAAAACGCCTTCCCCGTCACAGGCAACGTGGCGTTGGAAAATTACGGCCTGCACGATCCCGGCGCCGTGGCGGAGTTCGAGGATGAATCGGGCGCCGTGCGCACGCTGATCGTCGGCGACCGCGCCTCGACCGGCAATTACTATGCGCAAATCCAAGGCGAAGACGAAATCTTCATGCTGAGCGATTACGCGCGCAATCATCTGGACAAAACGCCGTATCAGCTGCGCTTCAAGCGGGTGTTCGCCTTTGACGTGGAGCGCGCGCGATGGATTCAGCTGCGCGGTCCAGACAGCGTGCTGATCTTCATGCGCGACGAAACGGGCGGCGAGTGGCGCTTGACCGAGCCGATGGATTATCCTTGCGATCAACAGCGCGTGAAGAACCTGCTGCTGGCGCTGAGCAATCTGCCCGCCGTGGACTTCGCCGAGTCGGGCGCCAATCCACAAGACGAAAACTTCGGTCTGGATTCGCCGCATTATCGCGCGCGAGTGCGGCTCGAACCGGAAAACGGCGAACAGCCAGAAGAAATCGAAATTCGTTTTGGCGCGAGAACAAAGGAAGATGAAAATCTGCGCTGGGCCGCGTGCAGCCTGAATGATTATATCGTGAAGGCGTATCAGAAGCATATCGACAACATCTTTCAACCGGCGGAGTATTACCGGCGGCGTCAGTTGTTCACGATGCAATTGGATGAGCTCGGCCGCGTCGAATCACAGGGGCGCGGTGAGGCGCGCTTCACCTTGCGGAAAAACAGCGAAGGCAATTGGAGCATGATCGGCCAGCCCGATCAGCCCATCGACGCGGAGGAAATTCAGCGGCGCTTCAGCGGCATGCTCGCGCTCCAGGTCAAGGATTTTGCGGCGGACAATGTGCAACCGGATGAACTGGCGCAATACGAGCTGAATGAGCCGCGCTTGACCCTGATCGCCACGAACACTACCGGCACGCTGAAGCAGACGCTGCAAATCGGCGCGCTGACCGAGGACAAAGGCGCGATTTACGCGCGCATGGCGGAGCAGCCGCGGACCGTGTTCACACTATCATTGTTCGATCCGCAAAAGATCTACTGGGTCGAGTCCGACTTCTTTCTCAAGCGCATCTTCGATGTGAAGCCGGAGCAGCTCGCGCGCCTCGAAATCAAGGGCCAGCGGGAAAGCCGGATCATCATCGAACGCAAAGAAAAACTCTGGAAGGTGCGCATGAACACGGAAAGCGCTGAGCGCAACATGCCCACGGAGCGCGTGGATGAATTCCTGCGCCAGCTTTGCGACATACGCTATGCCATCCAAATCTCCCGGCTGCCGATCGATGTGCAAGGCTTCGAGGCCTCGCCGATGACGATCCTGGGGTATGACGATGCGGGAGAGCGGATTCTCTCGCTGGAGCGCGGCGACGCGCAACTCGACGAATATTTCTTCCGCGCCGATGAAAAGCGGCTGTATCGCGTGAAAGACTACCAGTACCAGCCGCTGGCCGAAGCTTTGCGCAACGCGTTGACATCGCCGCAATAACGCTTCGTCCAGCGCGCAACGCAACCGCGTGTTCATTCCGCTCAACTTCAACCGGCTTGATGCGCCCATTGGATCATGCCATAAAAATCCAATCTTGAATCAATCAGGGCGGTTATGAATCTGAACGACGCGCAATATTGCGGAGAACCTTTCTTCTCTTTCGAGTTTTATCCTCCCCAGACCGACCATGGAGAAATCCTGCTCCGTGAAGCGGCGCTGGAACTGGCCGAGTTAGGCCCCGCTTTTTTTTCCATGACCTACGGCGCCGGAGGCAGCACACGCGGCAAGACCGTCGTGCTGGCGTATTACTTGCAGGGCTTGACGCAGGTGGACACGGTCTGCCACTTGACCTGCGTGGGGCAAAGCAAGGACGAAGTGCGTGGCGTGCTGCGCGACATCGAACTGCTCGGTATGCGCAACGTGCTGGCGCTGCGCGGCGATCCGCCGCAAGGCAAGGAAGACTGGCAGCCCCATCCAGACGGCTTTCAATACGCCAGCGAACTCATCGAGGAAATCAAGCATCGCGGCACGCAGCTTTCCATCGGCGTGGCCGGTTTTCCAGAAAAGCATCCCGATTCGCCGGATCGGGAAAGCGACCTGAAGTGGATGAAACGTAAAATCGACTGCGGCGCCGACGCCGTGATTACGCAGCTCTTTTTCGATAACCGCGACTATTTCCGCTACGTGGAGGATCTGCGCGCAATGGGCGTCGAGACGCCGGTCATCCCCGGCATCCTGCCCGTGCAGAGTGTGAGCAAGTTGCGCCGTTTCTGCGATCTGTGCCAGGCCCGCATTCCGGATGCGATGAACGAAGAACTCAGCCAATACGAAAACGACGACGAAGCCTGTCGCGAGTATGGCGTTCGCTACGCCGTCCGTCAAATCGCCGAATTGCTCGAAAACGGCGCGCCTGGAGTCCATCTCTATTGTCTGAATAAATCCTGGTCCGCACGGCGTATTTTCGCGGAACTGAAAATGTGATCCGTAGTAGACAACTGTATACGTTTGTATCCTGGCGCCGGTTCGAGGCGGAGCGGAGCAGCGCAGCTTTCGCGTCGGGTGCATTTCAACTTTATCCGGCGTCTTTTCTTGCTCTTGCTCCTGCTCTGCTTATCAACCTTTTCATGCATCCGTTGATTTTTCCCACGCAGTGTCAACTATTTGAATCCCAATTCTAAACCTGGATGCCAGAATCCGATTGAGAGCAAGAGCAAGAGCGAGAGCGAGAGCAAGAGTCAAATACACAAAATCCGGACATGCTTGAGAAGCGCGCCCTGCGCATCGGGCGCATCTTGATCAAGCTACCAAGCGTTCGCTCCAGATTTCGTCCCAGTCGTCGTTTCTTCGCGCGAGTTCGAGCAGCAA
>JAFGJS010000062.1 GCA_016928995.1 Candidatus Sumerlaeota bacterium
CTGTTGCTGCTCGAACTCGCGCGAAGAAACGACGACTGGGACGAAATCTGGAGCGAACGCTTGGTAGCTTGATCAAGATGCGCCCTACGTTTGCTTGAAGGCTTTTTCGTGGTTGCATTTTTGCGGAAACGTGCTTCAGAATCTGAACACTCTAGGAAATTTGATTTGTTGGTTTTGATTGATCGGATGGGCGCTTAATGATTGATGCGAGTTTGATGGGGAGGGGTTATGTTTAAGGGCAAACGGATTGTGGTGGTGATGCCGGCTTACAACGCGGCGGAGACGCTGCAGCGGACGTATGACGAGGTGATGGCGCAGGAGATCGTGGATCACGTGGTGGTGGTGGATGACGCGAGCCGCGACGCGACGCTGGAGCTGGCGCGGACGCTGCCGAATGCGACGGCGCATGGGCATGAGGCCAACCGCGGCTATGGCGGGAATCAGAAGACGTGCTACCGGCTGGCGCTGGAGGCGGGGGCGGACATCGTGATCATGGTGCATCCGGATTATCAGTATACGCCGCAGCTGATTCCGGCTATGGCGGCGTTGATCGCGAACGGGACATACAATTGCGTGTTGGGTTCGCGGCTGCTGGGCGGCGGGGCGCTGAAGGGCGGAATGCCGCTGTGGAAGTACATCGCGAATCGCGGGCTGACGTTCGCGCTGAACGTGGTGTATGGGGCGAAGCTCTCGGAGTATCACACGGGGTACCGGGCTTTTTCCCGGGAGCTGCTGGAGGCGTTGCCGCTGGAGGAGAACTCGGACGACTTCGTGTTTGATAATCAGATTTTGGCGGAGATCATCTGGCAGGGCGAGACGATCGCGGAGATCACGTGTCCGACGTTGTATTTTCCGGAGGCGAGCAGCATCAACTTCAAGCGGAGCGTGGATTACGGCTTCGGCTGCCTGGCCACGGCGTGCGAGTATCGTCTGGCGTCCTGGGGTTTGGCGAAGTCGCGGCGGTTTGTCACTAAGCAACGAGTTTAAGAAGTGTAATATTTGCTTTATGCGTGTGGAATTGAGCATTATTGGAAAGTCGCTCAGCAACTTCGAATTGAAAATTGAAAATAATATCATGCTCAAGGCCAGTATAGATAGGTAAAAACTCATATGTCAAAATTGAAAACTATTGAAAAGATAAAATTTGAAAAGCTATTCGGTATGGAATCAGGATACGTTCTTGATTTTTCGAATTTCACATTTCAAGAATTTGTTTTAGAGAATGTTAATATTGATATTTATGCTGAAAAGTATAATTTCAGAAGTGGTTCAAAAGCAAATCGTCTCAGAGCGTTTTGGGAGAAAGAGTCGTATAGTGTTGTCGCCACCCTAAATAAAGCTTTGCTTGAATATTGGAAAACATTAAAAATATGAACCATGAACCTATAACTTCGAACGAGAAAAAACTGTTTAATGAATGCATGCAGACTATTTGCGTGTCTGGCCTCAAACAAACCAATATCGATACGGAAAACTCCAAGCCATTACAATCAATAAATCAAAATGAACTTAGTGAATTAAAGTCTAAGCTATATTCATTAAATGAAATTTCTCCGCAGACTAGAGGCTTCGCATTTGAGAAGTTTTTAAATAAGCTATTTTCTATGTATAACCTAGCTCCTCGCGGATCATTTCGGCTAACTGGAGAACAGATTGACGGTAGTTTTCAACTTGATAGATTTACTTATTTAGTTGAAGCAAAATGGCAGGAGAGACAAGTTGGGAACAGTGATTTGCTTGCCTTCAAAGGAAAAGTGGCTGGTAAAGCTATTTGGTCAAGAGGAATATATATTAGCTATAGTGGTTTTACACCTGATGGATTAATCGCTTTTTCCAAAGCGGGAAGTACAAATATTATTGGTATAACAGGACAAGATATCCATTTCATATTGGAAGGAGAACTGTCCTTTGTTGAGGCAATTCAGTTAAAGACTCGATATGCAGCAGAAACGGGTGAGTTTTGGATTTCTGTTTTCGATCTTCGTCGTGGTCATTAAGTTCAAAAATTAGGGTGACGGGATCAGTCAAGTTAATTACACCATCAATTACGAGTATACATATAGGATTATTTTGTGTGATCAGTGTACCGGAACAAGAGACATCCAGACCGCGGCTTGTTTTGATTTCAGCTGGTTTGATTTTGCTGATGCTGCTGGCCTATGAGCCGGTGCGGCATAACGATTTTGTGTATTATGATGATGAAGATTATGTGACGAAGAACGTTGAGGTGCAGCAGGGCTTCACGCTGGTGAACGTGATTTGGGCGTTCACCGCGGAGAACAATACGGCGAACTGGCATCCGTTGACGTGGCTGAGCCATATGGCGGATGTGGAGCTGTTCGGTTTGAATCCGCTGGGGCACCATCTGCATAACCTGGCGTTGCATATGCTCAGCGTTGTGTTGCTGTTTTGGCTGTTGCAACGGATGACGGGGGCGGCGTGGCGCAGCGCTTTTGCGGCGATGGTGTTTGGGATTCATCCGCTGCATGTGGAGTCGGTGGCCTGGGCGGCGGAGCGGAAGGACGTGCTGAGCGCGTTGTTCTTTATGCTGACGCTGCATGCTTATGTTTCGTATGTGCGGAAGCGCGGGGCGCTGCGGTATATGCTGGTCGCGCTGCTTTTTGCGCTGGGGCTGATGGCCAAGCCGATGCTGGTGACGTTGCCGCTGGTGCTGTTGATTCTGGATGTGTGGCCGTTGCAGCGGATTCCACAAATCGCGGGCGAGGCGGTTGACGGAGATGATCGTTCATCGCTGGCCGTCGCGCGCGGTCTGATCGTGGAGAAGCTTCCGCTGTTTATCCTGACGTTGATTTCCTGCGTGGTGACCTTCGTGGTTCAACGGAGCGGCGGGGCGATGATCATCGAAGCACCAGTGAGTGTGCGTTTGTTGAATACGCCGATCAATTATATCACTTATATCACTGACATGTTCTGGCCGGCGAAGCTGGCGGTTTTGTATCCTTATGATTTGACTCCGCCGGTCTGGAAGGCGCTCGCGGCTTTCGCGGTTCTGCTGGCGATTACCGTCGCCGCGCTCTGGCAGCTGTGGCAACGACCCTGGCTGACGGCGGGATGGCTGTGGTTCGGCGTGATGCTGGTTCCGGTGATCGGCCTGGTGCAGGTCGGGTTGCAATCGACGGCGGATCGTTATATGTATCTGCCTTGCATCGGGATTGCGATGATGGTTGCGTGGACGGCCGGGCAGGCGGTCGAGAGCTGGCCGCGCGGGAAGCTGGCGTTGTCTGTTTGCGGAGCGCTGCTGGCGGCCGGGATGGCGCTGGGGACACGGGCGCAATTGGCGCATTGGAAAGACACGAACACGTTGTTCGAGCATACGCTGGCCGTGACTCACGATAATTACCTCGCGTATAACAACCTCGGGGCGATTCGTTATCATCAGGGGCGATTGGAGGAGGCGGAGGCGCTTTTCTCCCGGGCGATTGAGATTCAGCCGGATTTTCCCAGCACGTATGTGGATCTGGCGGCGGTGTTTTCCAAGCAGGGGCTGAGCGAAAAGGCGGAGAGTTATCTGAGGAAGGCGTTGAGCATCGATCCGGATCATTTTTTCGCCAATAACAATCTGGCGACGTTGTTTCTGGAGCAGGGGCGGTTGGACGAGGCGCAGGTTTATTTGGACAAGGCGTTGCAGGTCAAGCCGGAGAGCGTGGCGGCGCTGATGAATCTGTCCACCATCTATATGCAAGGCGAACAGTATGACAAGGCGATGGAGTGTATGCAGAAAGTGACCCGGCTCGATCCGGATAACTTTCTGGCGTATCAGCGGATGGGAGTGATTTATCAGGCGTGGGGGCGGCTGGACGATGCAATCGCGGCGTATGAGGATTCGGTGCGGTATTTTCCGGAGAACGGCGAGGGGTATAATAATCTGGGCGTGCTCAAGGGCCAGAAGGCCTCGCAGGCGAAGACCGCCGAGGAGCATCAGGCTTTGCTCGATGAGGCGGTCGAGTGTTTTCAGCGGAGTCTGGAGATCGATCCAAACGGCGTGGAGACTTACAACAACCTTGGCTTTGCGCTAAAAATCCAAGGCCGGTTCAAGGAGGCCGTTCAGAATTATCGCCTTGCGTGCAACGTGGATCCCGGCAATTTTGACCGGCATTGGAATCTTGGCACGGCGCTGCAGACAATGGGGAATCGCGAGGAAGCCGCGGAGTGTTACCGGCGGACGATTGCGTTGAATCCGGAGTTTGCGCCTGCGATGAGCAATTTGGCGTGGATTCTGGCGACTCATCCGACTGAGGCGTTGCGCGATCCTTCCGAGGCGGTTGCGCTGGCGGAGAAGGCCGTGGAGTTGACGTCGCATGAGATTCCGATGGCGCTGGATTCGCTGGCTGCGGCGTATGCGTCGGCCGGCGAATTTGACCAGGCGGCCGGGACGGCACAAGAGGCCGTGGAGCGGGCTGAAGCGGCGAATCAGCCACGGATGGCCGGCGATATCCGAAGCCGGCTGGATTTATATCAGGCGGGAAAGCCGTTTTATGAAAAAAACTCGCAGGATTGATCATACGGAGCAAATGAAGTCCAGGCGGACGGGGCTGATTGTATCCGCTGTCCTGGCCGCGTTGATCCTGGCTGCGTATGAGCCGGTGCGGCATAATGATTTTGTGCGGTACGATGACGAGCATTACATCACTCAGAATTTACAGGTCCAACAGGGATTGACCTGGGAGAATGTCCAGTGGGCGTTCACGTCGAGGAATCGAACGGCCAACTGGCATCCATTGACCTGGCTCAGCCATATGACGGACATCGAGTTGTTCGGACTGAATCCGCAAGGGCATCATTTTCATAATGTGGCGCTGCATGCGGTCAGCGTAATTCTGTTGTTCTGGCTGCTGTGGAGGCTGACGGGTTCAATCGGGCTTGGCGCGTTCACGGCTGCGGTGTTCGGCTTGCATCCGCTGCATGTGGAGTCGGTGGCGTGGGCGGCGGAACGGAAGGACGTGCTGAGCGCGTTGCTGTTCATACTGACGCTCGCCGCGTATGCGTATTACGCGAAAAAAGGCGGGGGCGTGCGCTACGCGCTGGTCGTGTTGTGTTTTGCCCTGGGGCTGATGGCCAAGCCGATGCTGGTTACATTGCCGATTGTGCTGTTGCTGTTGGACGTCTGGCCATTGAAGCGCATTCCGGCTTTATCCGGCGAGGCGGCGAAAGGCGAAGTTGATTCAAGCATTGCGAAAAAGTCCACGGGCGGTTCGAAAAAGCCTGCTGAAAATTCGGCGGCGATTGTTCGCGGTTTGATCGTGGAGAAGCTTCCGCTGTTTCTGCTGACGTTGATTTCCTGCGTCGTGACGTTCAAGGTTCAACAGACGGCAGGTGCGATGCAGTTTCAGGCGCCGCTGAGCGTGCGTCTCGCCAATATTCCGCTGAATTATCTCAGTTACTTATCCAGCTTATTCTGGCCGGTTGATCTAGCCGTGCTTTATCCATATTTGTTCGACCGGCCGTGGTGGCAGCCGCTGGGCGCTTTGGCGGTGTTGCTGGGAATCACCGGATTTTTTATGTACCAAATCCGCACGCGGCCGTGGTTGATCGTGGGATGGCTCTGGTTCGGCGTGATGCTGTTTCCCGTGATCGGATTGGTGCAGGTGGGCGTGCAATCCACGGCGGATCGTTATATGTATCTGCCGTGCATCGGGATTGCGATGATGCTTTCCATGACGATCGCCGAGCTGACGGCGAGATGGCCGTATCGTAAGGCGATCCTGGGATTCGCGGGCGGACTGCTTGTGCTGGGGATGGTGTTGACGGCGCGCGTACAGACGACTTACTGGAAGGACACGGTGACTCTGTTCGAGCATGCGCTGGCGGCGGTTCCGGACAATTACGCCGTGCATAACACGTTGGGCGTGTATTATTGCAAGGACCAAGCCGTCGATCTCGACAAGGCCGCGGAACATTTTCAGCGGACGATTGAGATTCAGCCGGATTTTCCCAACCCGTATGTCGGCCTGGCTTTTGTTTATAATAAGCAGGATCGGGAAGAAGACGCGGTTCGCGAGCTGCAGCATGCGTTGAAAATCGAACCGGGCCATCCATACGCGTGCAATAATCTGGCGAATATTCTGATGAATCGCGGCGAGCTGGATGAGGCGGAGAGTTATTTGCGCAAGGCGCTGAAGTCCGAGCCGTATAATATCGTGGCGAATATGAACATGTTTACGATTTGCATGCAGCGTTCGCGCGCGGAAGAGGCAACGTCTTATATGCAGCGGGTGCTGGAGTTGGACCCGGATTATGCTCCGGCGCTGAAAAATCTGGCGAGGAATTATGAGTCGCGGCAAATGATCGCCGAGGCGATTGCGGCGTACGAGCGCCTCGTGCAAGTCGAACCGGATAACGCCGAAGCGCTTAACAGCCTCGGCGTGCTCAAGGGCAATCAAGGTCTGTTTGACGAGGCTATCGAGTGCTTTCGCAAGAGCTTGAAATACGATCCGGACGGCGTTGAAGTCTGCAATAATCTTGGCATTACATTGAAACGGCTGGAGCGTTTTCAGGAAGCTGTTCCATATTTCCGCAAGGCGCGAAAAGTCGCGCCGGACGATATTCAGTGTTTTTGGAATCTTGCTTATTGTCTGCATATGAGCGGAGAATATGGCGAGGCTGTGGCCGGTTATCGTCAGATCCTGCAATCCAATCCGCAATTCATGCCCGTATTATGCAACCTGTCCTGGATTCTGGCCACGAGTCCGGACAGCGATCTACGAAATCCTACAGAGGCGGTTGCGCTGGGTCTCAAGGCCGCCGAATTATCGAAGTTCGGCAATCCCGCCGTTTTAAACGCATTGGCCGCGGCCTATGCCGCCGCAGGCGATTTCGACAAGGCGGTAGCGACCGCGCAAAAAGCGATCAGCCTGGCCGACGCCGCCGGTCAACCGGACTTGGCCGAAGATTTCAAAAGCCGCCTGCAATTATATCAATCCGGAAAGCCGTTCTATGAATCCTCTCCGGAAAAGTGATTCGCTGCCGGACGCCGCGGCGCGGCGATGGATAATTGTCATCATTTCCGCAGGGCTGGCTGCGTTGATCCTGATCGCGTTTGAGCCGGTCAGGCATAACAGTTTTATCGCGTTCGACGACAACAGCTACATCACGGCCAATCCGCATGTGCAGTCGGGATTCACGGTTGATTCCATCGTGTGGGCGTTTACTTCGGGGCATTCCTCCAACTGGCATCCGCTGACGTGGCTGAGTCATATGCTGGATGCGCAGCTTTTCGGCATGAATCCGCTTTGGCATCATTGGCATAATCTGGCGTTGCATCTCATCGCGACGATTTTGCTCTTTCTGATTCTGCACAAGATGACCGGCGCTGTTTGGCCCTGCGCGTTCACGGCGATGGTGTTTGGCATTCATCCGCTGCGAGTGGAGTCGGTGGCCTGGGCGGCGGAGCGCAAGGATGTGCTGAGCGGCGTGTTTTGGATGCTGACGCTTGCGGCGTATTATTATTATGTCAAGGCGGGCGGCGTTGTCCGGTATTTGCTGGTGGCGCTGTGCCTTGCGCTGGGCTTGATGGCCAAGCCGATGCTGGTCAGCCTGCCGTTGATTTTATTGCTGCTCGATTTCTGGCCGCTGGGGCGAGTTCGGGAATTCATTGTCGATGCTGATGAAAAAGCGAACGCGATGCCGCTGCGGAAATTGATCGTGGAGAAAATTCCTCTGCTGCTGCTGGTTTTGATTTCCTGCGTCGTCACCTACCTGGTTCAGCGTCACGGCAAAAGCACGTCGCCGGATCTTGCGATGGTTTATCGCGTGTTGAATGCGATGAACAGTTGCACCGCTTATCTTGGGAAAGTTGTTTATCCGGTTGATCTGGCGTTGCTGTACCCGCAGCCGCAACATTTGCCGTTGTGGAAACCGGCGGCGTCGGCGGTCATTCTGGTTTTGATAACGGCCTTCGTGATCATGCAACGATTTCGCCGGCCATATTTAGCCGCGGGCTGGTTTTGGTATTTGATCGCGCTCGCGCCGGTGATCGGGATCGTGCAAGTCGGGGCGCAGTCCATGGCCGACCGCTACACGTATCTGCCGGCGATCGGCCTGTCAATGATGGCCGCGTGGGGCGCGGCCGAACTTTCCGCAAGATGGCGGCGCCAGCAGGCGATTCTGTCGATCCTGTGCGCGGGGATTGCGCTGGCGATGATCATGGGCACGCGGGCGCAACTGCGTTATTGGACGGACAGCGTGACGCTGTTTGAGCATGCCTTGGCGGTGACCGAGGATAACTATCCAATGCATCACAGCCTGGGCTTTGCGCTGGCGGAACAAGGCCGGCTGGATGAGGCGGCGAAACATTTTGTGCAGGCGCTGAAAATCTGGCCCGAGGCGAAGCTGGATGTTGAGCTCGCCAATCTGATGATCAAACAAAAAAAGTATGACGATGCGCTGGACTTGCTGCGGGATGTTATCAAAGAGGAGCCAGACAATTCGCTCGCGTATTACAACATGGGGATCGCGTATCAGCTGCAGGAGAAGTTCGGCGCGGCGGCGGCCGCTTATGAGCAGGCGGTGCGGCTTGACCGGAACAATGCCAAGGCGTTTAACAACCTGGGCGTGCTCAAGGCGCAACAGGGATTGATTGACGAAGCGGCGGAGTGTTTTCGGGAGTGCCTGCGCGGCGCGCCGTACAACGCCACGGCGCATCGTCAGCTGGCGTCGATGCTGCTGATGCAGGGGCGGAACGATGAGGCCGCCGCGCAGTGCCGCGCCGCGCTGAAGATCAATCCGCGGGACGCCGAGGCGAATTTTTTCCTCGCTTATGCGCTGCGCATGACGGGCAAGCCTGACGAGGCCGCGGAATACGCGCGCAAGGCCGTCGAGCTGGCCAGAGCCGCGGGCGATGATGAACTGGCGCGGGAATTTGAGCAGCGGATGCAATTCGATTAAACGGAGCAGGCGTTTGATGTCTTCTGAACAGACCGTTGATGCGCCGTCGCGGGATTCGGCGAAGTTTGCGCCGCTATGGATCGCGGCGGGTTTGATCGCCCTGGCGCTGATCGCCTTTGAGCCGGTGCGGCATAACGCTTTTGTGCAGTACGACGACAATCATTATCTGACGGAAAACGCGAATCTGCAGTCCGGCTTGTCGTTGCAGTCGGCGGCCTGGGCGTTCACCACCGGGCACGCCTGCAACTGGCATCCGGTCACCTGGCTGAGCCACGCGCTGGACATCGAGCTGTTCGGCTTCAATCCCCTGGGCCATCATTGGCATAATGTCTTGCTGCATGCCGCGGTCACGATTCTGCTGTTTCTGATTCTGCGGAACATGACCGGCGCGCTATGGCGGAGCGCGTTTGTGGCGATGGTTTTTGGCGTTCATCCCTTGCGCGTCGAGTCCGTGGCGTGGGCGTCGGAGCGGAAGGATCTATTGTGCGCGTTGTTCTGGATGCTGACGATTGCGGCGTATTGCGCGTACGTGCGGCGCGGCGGGATCGTCCGGTATTTGCTGGTTGTGCTGTGCCTGGCGCTGGGATTGATGGCCAAGCCGATGGCGGTCAGCCTGCCGCTGGTGCTGCTGCTGCTGGATGGCTGGCCTTTGCGGCGCGTGCGCTGGTTGGCTGGCGACGATGGCGAGGCGGCGCCGTTGAAGCGATTGATCGTGGAAAAAATTCCGCTCTTCGCCTTGTGCCTGGCGTCCTGCATCGTGACTTATCTGGCGCAGGATCGCGCGATGCGCGCCTCGGCGGATTGGCCGTTGTTGTTTCGCGCGATCAACGCGCTGGACTCCTATGTGAATTATCTCTGGAAGCTGCTTTGGCCGGCGAAACTGGCGTTGTTTTATCCGTATCCTGAGCAGTGGCATTGGTGGAAGCTTTTGATTGACGCCGTGGTCGTTCTGGCATGCACGGGTTTTGCGGCGGTTCGGTTTTCCAAACAGCCGTATCTCGCCGTGGGCTGGCTCTGGTATGTGATCAGCTTGATTCCGGTGATCGGTCTGGTGCAGGTCGGTTCGCAGGCGATGGCGGATCGCTACACATACCTGCCCTCGATCGGCGTCTTGATCATGCTCGCCTGGGCTGTTGCGGATTGGACCGCGAGTTGGCCGCATCGGAAAATTCTGCTCGGGGCGCTATGCGGATTGCTGGCGCTGGGGATGATCTGGGGAACGCGGGCGCAAACGGCGTATTGGAGGGATAGCGTCGCGCTGTTTGAGCACACGCTGGCCGTGACGGAAATGAACTACGTGATTCAATACGAGCTGGGGCTGGTGCTCTGGCAGCAAGGCGAAGCCGAGGCGGCGGCCGATCATTTCAACCGGGCGCTGGAGATCTGGCCGGGTTATCCGGACGCGAATGTGAACATGGCCGTGATTCTGATGACACGCAATCAGTTCGAGAAGGCGCTGACGCATCTTCAGCGCGCGCTGCAGGCCAATCCGAATTATGACAAGGCGCATTATAACATGGGCGCGTTGTTTCAGGCGCAGGGAAAATTGGATCCGGCGATGGCGGCTTATCAGCAGGCCGTGCGCTGCAATCCGAATCATGCCGGCGCATATAATAATCTGGGGATGCTGAAGGGGCAAAGCGGCAAGATCGGCGAGGCGATGGAGTGTTTCCACGAGAGTCTGCGCATTGATCCGGATAATGTGCAGGCGCGCTGCAATTACGCCCAGGCGCTGATGATGCTAGGGCGCCATAAAGATGCCCTGGAGCAATTTCAGGCAGCGTTTCGCATCAATCCGATGGATACGGATATTTGCACGGGAGTAGCGTCTGCCTTTTTTGCGACGGGAGGATTCTATGGGGCCGTTGATTATTATCGTCGCGCATTGGAGCTGCAGCCAGATAACGTATTGGCGTTGAATGGATTAGCGTGGATTCTGGCCACGGCGCCGCATCCTGACATTCGAGATCCGCAGGATGCAATTTTGAAGGCGCGAAGGGCTTGTGAACTGACTTCTTTTCAATATTCCAATTTTTTATATACGTTAGCAGCAGCTTGTGAAAGCGCAGGACAGTCTGATGCTGCGATGGAATACGGCAGTCAGGCGTTAGACTTAGCGCAGGCTGAAGGTCAGGATGGATTGGCGCGGGCAATCACGGAGTTGCTGCGACGTAACGCCTCGCAATCTGATGCTGAAGCTTTGCGGGAGAAATAGTACATCGGCTCCTGATCAATGACTAAGGATTGGAATGACTTTGGAAATCCAATTCAATCGTAAACCGCGTACAATGAATCCAGGATTTAGCCTAATCGGCCCCTTGGTCTTCGGCGGCGTGACAGATGTATCCTTCGATCAGGGCTTCGGCGTCGTCGGCGTTTTCCGCGCTGACTTGCAGCCGGATCATGCCCAGCGATGAATTCGCCAGGCCGTACAGCGTGCCGATAGTCTCCTGCTGAATATGCGAAGGAATGCCGGCGTCTCGCAGCAGCCCCTTCAGTAATTGAGCCTCCCACTCGAGGCCCGTGGTGAATACGGTTTTCAGTGGTCCGGTCATGCTGATTTCCTTTCTTGCTGATTGGCGGCGGCCTTGGCTTCCCGTCCTTCGGACTTCGATGCCGAAGCCGTCAATGCCATAAATAAATCGCGCAATGTGCGGCGCACAGGCACGATGGTCGTGGTCTGCAGGCTTTGCTCGCGCAGCCAGCCGGTCAATCGCTCCACCGGCTCGCGCCCGATATGCACACGCAACTCATACGCATGCAGTTTTCCGCCTGACAGGGCTTCGCCAATCCACTCCTGCGTCTGCAACAACTCCAGCGCGCGGCGCTGCTCGTTTTCCGATACGAATCCGACGTCTAGCTGCAGATCTTCTTTTTCGAGCAGCGCTTTCACTTCTCCATCGGCAATTAAGCGCCCGGACTTTATTAAAGATAAATGGGTGCAGAATTCTTCTACCTCATAGAGCAGGTGGCTCGACACCAGGATCGTGCAGCCGGATTCGCTGACCAGCCGTACCAGGATGCGCCACATTTCCTCATTGCCCTCCGGATCCAGCCCATTGCTCGGTTCGTCGAGGATCAGCAGCTCCGGCTGGTGCAGATACGCCTGCGCCAAGCCCAGGCGTTGCTTCATACCGTGCGAAAAATTTTTCACCAGATCCTTTCCGCGTCCTTCAAGCCCCACGAGTTCCAGCGTCTCGTCGATCCGCCGTCCGTCGGGTTGCCGCGTATACAGCCGTCCGGCCAACTCCAGATTTTTTCGCGCGCTCAGATACCCATAGAACGCCGGTTCCTCGATCATCAGACCCACGCGCTCGCGCAGCCGGTGATCACGGTTGTTTTCGCCGAAGAGCAAAATCCGCCCGGCCGTGGGGCGGGCGAATCCCGCGAGCATCGACAGCGTGGTGCTCTTGCCCGAACCATTGGGGCCGAGAAATCCATACAGCGAACTGCGAGGCACGTCGAACGAAAGGCCGTCCACCGCCCGCAATTTGCCGAAATATTTGCGCACTTCCAGAAATTGGATCACAGGTTCCATGAATAGACGAAATCCGTATTTATTTGACATTCAGCGAAGAGCTTATAAATCATGATACAGCAACAGAGGGCGGCGGCAGCGCTCCGCACTGGACAAAAAAGTCATGCGGCTCCGGTTCGCTTCTCTCTTGCAGTTGTATTTTTCAACGCGAAGATGCAAATGTACAGCATGTTTTCGCGTTTTCAATGGATTCAGGGGCGAAACGTCAATGACTAAAATCAGCGGATGGGGGCGATACCCCGTCGTCAACGCGGCCACCTTCTCCTTTGAAACACCGGGGCAACTCAGCGAGCATCTCGCGCGGCCCGGGGCCATGATTCCTTTTGGCATGGGGCGCAGCTACGGCGATAGCGCCCTCTGCGAGCAGATTGTCTGCACCCGGCGCGCACGCAGCATCGAATCGTTCGATCCTGAAACCGGCGTTGTGGTTTGCGACGCCGGAGTCAGCCTGGCCGAACTGATCGACGTGTTCCTGCCGCGCGGCTGGTTTCTCAGCATCACCCCCGGCACGAAATACATCACAGTCGGCGGCGCCATCGCAAGCGACGTTCACGGCAAGAATCATCACTCCGCCGGATGCTTCAGCGCGTGCGTCGATTGGTTCGAACTGATGCTGCCGGACGGCAGCGTCACGCGTTGCTCCGCGAAGAAGAACGCCGAGCTCTTCCGCGCCACTTGCGGCGGCATGGGCCTCACCGGCGTGATCGTCCGCGCGCAAGTCCGGCTTCAGCCCGTGCCCAGTGCGATGATCGACCAGACCATCGTCAAGGCGCGCAACCTGGAGGAAGCCTTCGAACTTTTCGAACAATACAGCAGCTGGACTTACTCCGTGGCGTGGATCGATTGCCTGGCGCAGGGCAATCACCTGGGCCGCTCGCTGCTGATGGTCGGCGAGCATGCCGGGAACCAGCCCTTGCGGCTGCTGCCGAACCGCAAACTCAACGTGCCGGTGGATTTTCCGGCTTTCACGCTGAATTCGCTCTCCGTCTCGCTGTTCAATTCGCTCTATTACGCCAAGACCTTCGGCCGCATGACACAAAACCAGACGGCCATTGATCCGTTTTTTTATCCGCTTGATGCGATCCATAACTGGAACCGGATTTACGGCAAGCCGGGTTTCACGCAGTACCAGTTCGTGCTGCCACGCGCGGCGAGCTACGATGGACTGAAGCAGATTCTCACGCGCATCGCCGCTTCCGGACAAGGCTCGTTCCTCGCCGTGCTGAAACTTTTCGGCGCGGAAAACGACAACTACCTGTCCTTTCCGATGGAGGGCTACACGCTGGCGCTCGATTTCAAGATCACGCCGCAGTTGTTTCCTCTGCTCGATACGCTGGATGAAATGGTGCATGAAATCGGCGGACGCGTGTACCTCACCAAGGACGCGCGGCTGCGTCCCGACACCTTCCGCCAGGGTTATCCCGGGCTGGAGGACTTTATGAAGGTCCGCCGGCAATACGGGCTGCCGGAAAAGATGCAATCCCTGCAATCACGGAGGTTGAACCTGCAATGAATCTGCTCATACTTGGCGCCAACTCAGATATCGCCATGGCCGCGGCGCATGAATTCGCCGCCCATGAAGGCGCGACGATCCTGCTCGCTTCTCGCGACGTGGAGCGGCTGGAGCGCAAAGCCAAGGATCTGGAAATTCGCCATCAGATCCAGGCCCGCGTGCTGCCCTTCGACGCTGTAGACTACGCGTCGCATGCCGCCTTTTACGAAGCCCTCGATCCCAAACCCGACGGCGTGATTCTGGCCTTCGGCTACCTCGGCGACCAAGCCTCGGCCCAGCGCGACTGGGGCGAGGCGCGCCGCATCATCGAGAGCAACTACACCGGCGCCGTGAGCATCCTGGAAATCATCGCCGCCGACTTCGAGCAAAAGGGGCGCGGTTTCATCATCGGCATCAGCAGCGTGGCCGGTGTGCGCGGCCGCCAGAGCAACTACATCTACGGCTCGGCCAAGGCGGGCTTGAAGGAATACCTCAGCGGCCTGCGGCAACGCTTGTTTAAATGCGGCGTGCATGTGATGACCGTGCTTCCGGGTTTCACCCGCACCGCGATGACCGAAGGGATGGACCTGCCCGCACGCCTCACCGCTGAGCCGGAGGACGTGGGCCGCGACATCTATCGCGCCTGGCGCAAGCGTCGCCGGGTCATTTACAGCCGCTGGTTCTGGCGCTGCATCATGCACATCATTCGCCACGTGCCGGAATTTGTTTTCGTCCGCACGAAACTTTGACGCTGATTGGGCGTCTCTATCACGATTCGGCAAAACAATTTTCACCACAACGGCACGATGTCACGACGAAAGGAATTTCAAAAAAAATCTAACGTCGTGACATCGTGCCGTTGTGGTGAAATTTTTTTGGATTGTCTATTACGCCCAATGATTCTGGACGGAAATTTTTATCGGCGGTAGAAATGTTCAATCTGCTATTGCTGCTCATGTTGGCGTATATCGCCTTCAAGTGGTGCGAGATCGTGATCCGCCGCTTGCCGCAAGACCTGCGCAAAATCCGCGAAGCCTGGCGCGAATTCATGATCGAAGTCTGCACTCCCGTCTTGATTATCTGGCCCATCACTGCGCTTCTGCTCTACTGGCTCGGTCTTTTTTTAGTCCGTGTCTTCCGCAACATCATACTGCTCATCCAACAATTCTAGCGTCCCGCCGTGCGGTCGCGATTTCCGGGGCGCATCCCGTTTCATTTACGAACTTCGCTCAAACGGCTGTCATGATTTTTGCAGGGCAAAAATCCCGCCAGCCTGGGTTTGTTTTGTCCATTTACCCAGGCCGGCGCTCACGGCCGCAAGCGGCCTACGCTCTGGCCTGGGCTGTGATACATCGCGCTTTCAGCGCTGATAAGGAGCCATGATTAGAAAGAGATTTGAATTCGTAATTTTATCAAGAGTGAAGCTCACGTCCGCTGTGGAGTTCTTGGTCGCTGTAAAGAATGAAACCGACAACCGCATTGCGAAACGCTCAGCAGGAGCCTTTCGCTGTTCTGGCTTGGGCTACGATCTTGAGCGCTTTCAGCGCTAATATGGAGCCATGATATAAAGAGATGGATGCCTCCGTAACTTAAGTGACATGCGCCGCAATCCCCGCCGCTTGTCTTTTTTACTTGTCTTCAGACCCCGCCTCCATCTTCAATGGAACAATCTCTGGCAGCAAGGAATCGAACCATGAAAATCACCGTTATCAGTTTCACGTTGTGTTTCGCGCTTATCCTTTGTTCCTGCGTGCGCAAGCAGCCGCTCTCGGTGATTCCTGACAAGGACACCGCCGAGTCGCAATACCTGTACGCCTATATGTATCATAAAAGCACCATTCCTCCTGCCGAGAGCCAGGCCTTGCATGCGATGTACATCGGTCTGATCCTGCGCTACCAGAAAGTTGTGGAGCGCTTTCCCGACGACATGCAATACACTCCGGAGGCCATTCTGCACATCGCGCGGCTGATGAACGCGCAAAATCAAAACCAAAGATGCGTCAACTACCTCGAAGCCGCTCTGCCGTTATATCGCGACAAACTTCCGCAATTCGAAGCCCGCGCCCTTTACCGCATCGGCCTCAGCCTGGACCGTCAGAAAAAATACGCCGAAGCCAAGGTTATCTATAAGGAATGCACGCAGAAATTCAGCGGTTACACCGATCCTGTCATTAAAGACTCCGTGATGCGCTGCAATAGACTATACAACGCCGCACACATCGAAGCCGGCGCCTAGAAACGTCTCTCGAATGAAATGGCGCACTCGTTCTCGAACACCAGTTTCAAACGAGCGAGATTGCGATCCAATCGAGTACGGGTACGGGCGCCGCTACGCTGAGTACGAGTTCGAAAAAGCTTTTCAACAAAGCAAGAATCGCTATAAACCGTTGGATCATCCAATCATTCTTAATACAGTTGAGCGAAGTCGATGTCGTTGTAGTAATGGCGGAGGATGGCGGCGGCGGTGTAGCCGCGCTCGCCCATGCCCATGGCGCCGACCTGGCACATGCCGACGCCATGGCCGTATCCGGCGCCGCGGATCGTGAAGACGGAGCCGTCTTTGCCGCCGATGGGCGGATCGATATAGAAAAACAGGCTGCGGGCGAAGCTCAGGGCGGCGATTTTTTCGATGTCATTTGCGTCCGTGCGGATTTTGCGCCCGTCGCTGAGAGTGAATTCCAACGCGCTGACGCGGCCGCTGGCGCCGCGGCTGGCGACACGGACGTTGTCCACGGCGCCGAGATTGAACTGTTTATTGATCGCCTGTGAAAGTTTCCGTGGACTCATGCGCGTCTCCCAGCGGTAGCGCCGGTCCAGCATTTTGCGCAGGTTGTCGGAAATGCCGGCCTGATCCGGATTGCAAAAGGCCACGGGCTCCCGGTCGATCCATTTGCGCGCGGCGGCTTCGGTGTTGAACTGGGGCGGCCGGGCGGCGAAAAAACGCCGGTCAAAGCGCGGGATTAAATAGGAGCACTTTTCGTGCTGCCAGCGTTCGTGGCTGTCCACGGTGACGCCGCCGCAACAGGCGCAGAAAACGGCGTTGGCCATATAACGCTTGCCGGATTCGCCGGTGAAAAACATCACCTGTCCGCGCGTAGCGTCCACGGCGGCGGTGGCAGCCGGATTTTCATGGGGATATCCGCCGTACTCCATGTCGATGGTGAAATCGCGGGCGAGGTCGAAGTGCTTGTCGCCGTTCTGTCCTCGCGCCACGCGAAACAGCGCCGTGGTGCGCGCGGCGATGGCTTGCGCCTTCAAGGTCTCCGGAGGAGCGGTGGGATAGATCTCAACCGGCACAACGCCGTATAGGTATTGCTCCACGTGCACGACGTTGGCCATGCGCAGCAATTCCCATTCGTTCGTGTACGCTTCAAAGTCGCCGCGCACCATGGCGTCGGTGCGGGTGTGAAGGCGCCATGAGCTTTTCTCGTTTTGCAGCGCCTCGAAGTACGTGCGCGCTTCATTGCTGCGCTGAACCAGCGACACGCGGTCGTCGAATTCGCCGAGCGCCTCGCCGCTGCCGAGAGTGACGCGGATGACGCGTTTGGCTTGCTCGCGTTGATCGAATATCACCCGCGCCTTGGGGTATTGTGCGCGCAAACGGCCGGCCAGTTTTTGGGCCTCCGCTTCATCCACGAAGCCTCCCGCCACGACCAGCTTGCGGCCGACGCCCTTGTTCCAAAAAGGATAGAAGTCCTTGAAGTGCCGGATGCGCATGGTGATGTCGATCACCTGGCCATTAAGGCGCAGCTTTTTGCGGACATCGAGCGCCATGAGCCTGGCGGGATTTTTCTCCCAGATGGAAAAGTCCTCGAGATAGACGCGGTAAAGGCCTTCCCGCTCGATCTCCTTGGGAGTTTCCAGTTTGATGAAGCTCCCCGCCTTGATTTCGGCGATCCGGTCGCCGCGAGCGTCGCGCAGCTCGCAGGCCTCGAGCGGATTCAACTTGATGCGCCGGGCGTTGTTGATCACGCGCACACGCAGGCGATAGTCGTAGGCCTTGAGGATTTCCTCCTCGCTCATCCCGCGATAGTCGTCCGCCGTGACCGGCGCCGCGCAGCCCTCGCGGGAAGGCGCAAAAAGGAACAGAACGGCCAGCGCGAATCCGGCGGTGAAGGTCATGCAAAACGGCGCGGGCCGATGTAGGGTCTGTTTGCGCATACCGGGATATTTTTTCCACGAGCCGGGTTCGTTGCAAGGGCAAAAAAACAATCGCGCCGAGGGCGGGGGCAGTCCAACTTCAGAGCAAACCTGATTGCGTCTTCAATGTTTCGTCCGCTGTCATTTATTTTGACATGAATCGGCCAGAATGATTATATTCATATGCACTGATGTTATGCACGGAATGACCATGAAGACTTCGATAGTATACGTTTGCTTATTGATAGTATCGATTCATTGCCAGGCGGCGACAACAGAGCTGTCCAGCGAAGCCGGGGATCCAATGCCGGATGAAGTCCGAGACTTCATCAATGATATGCGCGACAGGCCCAGGATCATGTCCGAATCCGGACGCTTTATTCTCACACCGGAAAAAAATCCAGTGCAACTGGGCGATCCTGTTTGGCTTGGAGTGGAGTATGTCAATCACACCACGCAAACTTTTGAGATCGATATTCAGGGCATTGGACACAACAATCCTTTTGTGATCACCGGACCGGATGACAAACAAGTTGACTGGATGGGCAGCTGGGCGCAAACGGGCTATAATCCACAAACATTCATCCCTGATCAAGCAGTCTGGCTTTTTGCATATGATCTCAGCGATGAATATCTATTTCTCGAACCGGGTGATTACACGGTCCATCATCACATGCAGGAATCCAGTCAAATTAAAATCACAATCAGCGATGGCCGTTTGAATTCGCTCGACCGCGCCATTCGTAAACTGAAAGCCAAATTGCCTGAGCGCTGGACGCTAAAACGCAAATTCACTAGCCACAACAGCAGCCTCTTCAGAAAGAAAGATTATGATGAATTTCTGCGCTCGAAAACCGCCGCGACGGATCCTGACCGATACATCAAAGTCGCGCCGCCGGGATTCAAAACCACGCAAGGCAAAATGATTCACCTGCTGTATTCCGACGATAGCAACTATTTGCGGCTTGCGTATATTCTCTATGAAACCAGAGAACAAGCGGACGAAGACGCTGAAGGCATGAAATACATTGTCGATCACACCATGCCGGGGCTCATCGATAGGCCCGGTCAATGGTTTACCGCGGAATATCTGGGACATTTTAACAAACGTTATTACTACCTCGCCGCCGATGATGTCTGGAGCCGTCAATGGCCGGCGGCAAAATATGATATTCTATCGGCAATCAAAAGTCCGATAGCAAAACTGATTGACTTGCCGGCAATTTCACTATCCCTGATGATTGCTTTTGCCGGCGGATTGATCCTTGCAATCTATAATTTTTTTCGGCAAAAATGAACTCTGTAAAAATGTAAAATTGGTGAAATTGGGGACGCTAAACTTAATTCATGATGGACGCCCAAGGCGATGCGTGCTTATACGTAATTTATCGCGCAGAGGCGCAGGGACGCGGAAGAATACATGAAGATCTCATCTCTGCGCCTCCGCGGCTCTGCGCGAAATTTATGAAAAAAATATCTGCGGATGAACCGCAGATTTTCCGGTGCGACGAGTCCGTTCAAATGAAGATGAATTTCCGGCCAATCGCCAAGTCCTCAATCCTACCCGCTATGATCTTGCTTGTGTTTTTATTGCCTTCCCGGGCGCCGGCAAATGTGCCGGTTCCCTCCATGTTCGGCATGGGCGCCCCGTTCTTCCTCACGATTGAGTCTATCGGTTTGCTATTCATGGCGATTGTCCTGATTGAAGCGAGCGTTCTGCGCTTTGGACTCCGCATTGGCTGGAAGGACGCCATCCGGGCGGCTGCGCTGGCGAATCTCGGCAGCAGTCTCTTGGGCGTGTTTCTATCGGGCGTCCCTGCAGCCATGCTGCTGCTTTTTTTCCTTCCTGTGTTGCTGGCCGGTTTTCTTCGACGAAAGATGGGGTTGTCGAATCCCCAGGCGTATAGTTTGGCTCTTGCTCCCACGATCTGCATCTTTGCGTGGTGTTTTCTGAGCTACTCGCATGGAATGGAAATGTGGTCTCTATACGTTTCTCTATTGCCTGCGTTTGTGCTGACTGTGCTGATTGAACTGCCGATCCTCAGGCGGTTTCTGGATGCTAAGCGATTGTTTGGCTGGACCGTGTTATCCAACACGATCACTTACCTGGCGCTTGCGGTGTATATGTGGACGCTTTCTTACTCGCCTCTGGACAATCCGGTTCTGACTATTGATTACTTCTATACAATGTCCATGGAATATGCTCGTTCAGGCAAGGTCGAGGAATCCTTAAGACGGCTGGATTGGATGCGGGAATTCATCGAGCGACATTATGAGGAGGATGAAGGCGACGCGATGTATCTCAGGTGGGAACTGAAAGCAGCAATAATCCTCGCGGAAAATGGCCACGCAAAAGAAGCGGCGCAAATAATGGAAAGAGTCAAGCAAACCAAGAGGGCTCCATCCCCCTGGGATCAAGAAATCGAAAGTCAAATCAGCAAAATCGAGAGGATGTCGCCGAATCGATCGCGCGCCGATGAGCCATAGCCAGTATATGCGCCGGACACAATCGAGCTAAGCCCGTAATGTGTTACGTTGTCTTTGAGAGTTGGAGCTAAGCATCACATGGCAATCCGGAAACCGGCCGCTATCGCTGGTCCAAGCAACAAGCGTGGGATGATTATTATTTCACCGGATTATTTCTGTATGTGGAATGATCAAACAGTGACACCAATGAAAAATGAGGACGCTAAACTTAATTCATGATGGACGCCCAAGGCGATGCGTGCTTATACGTAATTTATCGCGCAGAGGCGCAGGGACGCGGAGGAATGCATGAAGATCTCATCTCTGCGCCTCCGCGGCTCTGCGCGAAATTTATGAAAAAAATATCTGCGGATGAGGAGATTGACGACTGGCTTATTGTGAATCAAGCATTGTCGAGTGAGAGGGATAATGCGCGCACGGCGCCAATGTTGCAGGATGCAATCGAACAAAGCCTCGGCGGTTGCTGACGCTAATGCGCCAGAATCTCAAGACTAACGTTGTGCGGTGAAAAATATGCGACCCAAATCACGAATAATGTACATCGAGTATAAGGGCGATGATGGGATTGCAGGATCTGCACGCATAGGGCGTGTGACCTTTTCAAAATCGGGCAAATCGATCCATTATAATGGGAAAACGTTTGAAACAAAGAAGGGAACTGGATTTAAGTCAAATTACTTTGATGTTGAAACCGGCGAGGACTATTGGATCTCTGGGTGCAGAAAAGACGGGCGCGATGCGCTTTACAGCACCGACGCCGAAATTGATGATGATGTCCGGGAGGAATATTGGACAGAAATACGAAAGATGCCGGAGAATAAGCATATTTCAAAAATGAAAGTGATGAGCAAATATTAGGATGCGCATGACAAACCATCTTTAGATGGATTCACCCCCAAGCCGTCACCTCGACTGATTCAAAATAAAGAAACCTCTATAAATTCACCACAAAGACACGAAGGCACAAAGAACAGATTTTATAAGCCATGAAAAAATTTTTAATCTCTGTGCGCTTCGTGTGCTCTGTGCGAGGATCACGATTTTTAGTAGTTTCCATAAGAAAACCTTTGCCCAATTTCAGGTTAAACATAAGCTGCGCTTTCTATGGCGTTGACAGGATGCGGCGTGGCGGGAGAGATTAAAACGTGCGCTGAGAAGCAGCGCGCAGGAACTATGCACGGAGAGTGACACCATCCGAAAAATTCTTGCGGCCATATTCTGGATTGGATCGTCGCGCGGGGCGTGGATTCTGGCTACGCTGGCGCGGCAAAAGGCGCTGGCGATGACCGTGGGCCAGATGGGCTTTGGCATCTGGGGCAACCTGCGCCTGCTGGTTGATCTGTTCGAGAGCGTGCTGCCGCAGGGTTTTCAGCAGGGGGTTACGCGGCGCGTGGCGGAACTGCGCGCGGGAAACGATGACGAGGCGTTGCGGCGTTTCGCAGGCGCGTCGCTGACGGTGTTCGCGGGGATCGCGGCGATCTCCACGCTGATCGTCTATCTCTTTGCGGACACGCTGGCGCTGAAATACACCGGCTCCGCAGACAACGCGCCGCTGGTGCGGTTGATCGCGGCGGCGCTGCCGGGGCTGACCTTCAGCGGCCTGCTCTACGCCGTGCTGCGGGGATTGAAGCGCGTGCGGCGGCTGGCGCTGATCAGCGCGGCCGCGGCGGCGATCATGGCCGGCGTGGCGATTCCGCTGATCGTGCTGTTCGAGCTTCCGGGGCTGCTGCTCTCGCTGACCGTGGTGGAACTGCTGCAGATCGCGTTGCTGACCAGGGCGGTGAAACGCGATCTGACGCTGACCTTGCAGCTGCCGCGCTGGGAGGATTGGCGCATGTTCAGCGGTTTGGGCGCGCTGTTGTTCGGCAGCGGGATCGTGACGTGGACCTCGAACAACTGGCTGCGCGTCGATTACCTGGCGCTGTATGGCGCCGAGACAGCCGGTTTGTTCGAGGCGGCTTTTCGCCTGACGAATTTCATCCTGGCCGCCGTGCTGGCGACGATGATGGCGCATGTGTTTCCGCGCATGAGCGAGATCGAATCGCGCGAGGAGTTCAGCCGCGAGCTGAACCTGACGTTGCGCGCGTACCTGCTGGTCTGCACACCGGGGCTGCTGATCACGGCGTTGCTGGAGAACGAACTGCTCGCTTTGTTCTATGACTCGACATTCATCGATGCGGCGCGGATGCATCTGATGGCGCCGTTGCTGATGGCGTGCTTTTTCCAGATTGTGATGTGGTGCTTCATGATCACGCTGATCCCGCGCAAGCGCCATGCGGCGTATTTTCTAACCTGCCTGGGGATCGCGTTGGTGATACCGGCGTTTTATCTGCCGTTGCGCCAGGCGGACATACCAGCGTCGCTGGCGCTGGCCATGCCGCCGGCCTATGCGCTGATCGGACTGGGGCTGATGCTGTATCTGATGCTGCGTATGGGCTTTTACTGGGAATGGGCCGCCTTTCGCATGGCGGCGGTCTCCGCGCTCGTGCTCTTCTGGGCGCTTTTTCTCGGCGGCGACGCAACGGAATTTCGCCTGATGCGCATCGCGGCGTTGCCGCTTTGGGCCGCGCTGGCCGTGCCGCTGGGCGAATGGCGGCGCTATCTGCGCCAGTCGCGCGAGCTGTTGCGCGAAAGGCTCCGCGAATCGCGTTAAATCACCCAGTTCCCCGGCCAGCTGGCGTCGCGGTCTTTTTTGCGCACGGGAATTTGATGATTCATCTCCAGAGCCGGTTCGGCGCTGAAGGTTCCGCCGATGATTTCGGCCGGAACACCAATCACCGTGACGTGCGGCGGGACGTTTCCGAGTACGACGCTGCCGCCGCCGATCTTGGCGCCTTCGCCGATTTCGATGTTGCCAAGCAGCTTGCTCCCCGCGCCGATCAACACGCCGCGCCGCACCTTGGGATGCCGGTCGCCGGTGGCTTTGCCCGTGCCGCCCAGCGTCACTTCATGCAGGATCGAGACGCAGTCTTCGACCACGGCGGTTTCGCCGATCACCACGCCAGTGGCGTGGTCAATGAAGATCGCCTTGCCGATGCGCGCGGCGGGATGGATGTCCACGGCGAAGATTTCCGACATGCGGCTTTGCAGGTACAGCGCGAGTCCCGTGCGTCCCTGACGCCAGAGCCAGTGGGCGATGCGATAGGACTCCAGCGCGTGGAAGCCTTTGAAATAGAGCAGCGGTTCGAGATGCCGTTGGCAAGCTGGATCGCGATCCACCGCGCCTTGAAGGTCCGCGCGCACGGCGGCGCCGATCTCCGGATCAGAGTCGAGCGCCTCGTCGATGATTTCACGGATGGAGATCGCGGGGATCGTCGCGTCGCCGAGCTTGTTGGCCAGCTTGAAACTCAGCGCGCCTTCGAGCTTGTCGTGCTTGAGGATCACGTCATAGAGATAACTGGCCAGCATCGGCTCCTGGGCCGCGTCGTTCTCGGCCGCCTCGCGGATCGATTGCCAGATGGGATCGTCTTCGGCGCCGGGTGTATATGTGTTTGCCATGATTGGACTCTTTATTTGAATTGATGCAGCCGCCAGTCTTGCCGTACGCGGCAGGAAAGTGCAAAGGAAATTTTCCAGTTAAGCGAAAAGGGAATGTTTATTCCAGCAGATCCCATTGGTTGGCGGCTGTGCGGATGAAGATCTGTTCGGGCGGAGCGTCGCCGGCGTTGGCCTGAAAGATGCACCTCACTTCATCCGCTGTCAGGGCGCGGTTGTAGATGGCGACTTCGCGGATGCCTCCGTTGAGCGGCGCGGCTGAGTTCGGGCCAAGGATCAGATGGTTCGTGTTATCGGTCACGGTGCGGGTCAGCTCGACCGTCTCCACGATCTGCACGCCGCTGATGTAATGCCGCGATGCGCTGCCGTCCCAGACGAACGCCACGTGCGTCCAGTTGTCATTGTCCACCACGGCGTTGGTGTGGTCTTCCGGAACGGGATAATCCTCGCCGAAGTATGTGTTGATGTGGCTGTCCATGTCGTCTTCGGCGTAATGATCGGAACTGAAAACGCCTTCCTTGGAGAGCACCACCGTGCAGTCGCCGCCGATCGTGGCGCTGTTGTCGTTAGGATGATACCAATAGCAATATGAGAACGCGCCGCCGGTCCCGGCGACGTCCACTTCGTCCAGGTCGAGCGTGGCATTGACCGAGCCGTCGAAGATCAGGCACTCGACGCCATCGAGTATGCCGTGGGACACCCCGGCGGGCAGCGCGCCGGTGTAGGTTGAGTCGAGCATGAAGAATCCCGTGCGCCCGTCGGCCGGATAGCCCGTCGAATCGCTCGCGGCGATATCGTGCAGGCGGTTCCACTGAATGTTAAGCAGCGGAACCAGCTCCTTGGCCGCCACTGCGCCGCCGAAATGATTCGGATGGGAATCGCCGGCGGAAAAGCACATGTAGATGTCGTCCACGAAATCGGGATCACCGGGCGCTGTATAATCGCGGCTGTTGGTGAAGGGATTGTAGCGGCAATGGTTGTGTTTCGTCAGCAGCGCGGGGAGCGTCGAGCCGTCGCCGGGGTCGTGCTCGCCGGTGTGGATGTTCCAGTAATTGAACGCCATGACGTTTTGGTATGCGTAGCCGTCCAGCCAGTCATCCTCGAACCATTCGGACAGCGCGCGGGCGTAGGCGGGCGGATCGCCATAGTCGCCTTGCAGCATCGGCGGCGCGACCCAGGCGACGAACAGGATGTCGCGATAGCGCTCCTCGCCGAACACGTCGAGCAGCGCGAGGTATTCCGCCTGGATAAAATTGATCGGCCCGCCTGATTCGCCGCTGGTGCGCCAGGTCTCATAACCGCCGCCCGAGATCCAGGCGCGCGCGTCGGTGATGGTCGGATTGGCGGGCAGGCCGCCAGAGGTGTCCGGGGCGTAGACGTAGCTGTTCGGGAAGCAGCTCTTGAACATAATCACCTGGTTGGTCTGGCTTGAGACGTCCTCGCCGGTGAATTCGTCCGTTCCCTGCGCAGCGTAGGTGATGTCCTGTGAATAACAGTGGACCAGGTCCGCGCCGCCGACGCCGCCGGCGTAATGCGCCGTGTCGCCGCTGTCGAGATAGTTGCGGAATTTATAATACCAGTCGCGGTAATCAGTGTAAATGTCGCCATCGGCCAGCTGCGATCCGTAGGAGAGATGATGCATGATGTAATTGTTATTGTAGAGGGCGATTTCGCCATTGCCGCCCTCGCCGGAGGTGTTATGGCGGCGGGCGTAATCGTTGTCCGCCTCGACCGTCGCGGCCACGCCGTCGTTCCAGGTCTGGCTCCAACCATAGCGATGGGCGAAGTTGGCGCCGGTGGAATGATGAATCCACAGCAGGTTGACTGGATCCTCCGGCGGCGCGATGTTGTAATCCTGCGCGAATGCGGCGAGGCATGAAAGCGTGGCTGTGAGAATGATACAGACGGTTCGATTCACTCTGTTGCGCATGGATTCGGCTCCTGTCGGTGATGGATGAACGGCATTCCGATGAATCTTTTACCAGACAGAATTTATGCGACATTTCTTCGATTTTGTCAAGATCAAGCGGAATATCGACCACCTGAACACAACAGCACCTGTGAAATTTCTGCTTGACATTTAGCTGAAAATTTTAATATGATGTTTATTTACTGGCGGTAGCATTTGCAATACTGGGATTGATTCAATTATTGGGGGCTTTCCGGGTGCATTGTGTTCTGTTGATTGAGCTTATTATGCACCCGCGATCATCCAAAATCAATAATTGATTGAGACAGATTTGCATTTTCCGGTTTAACTTTTAGATTTTAAGTTTTAATGATTTTCTTTGAATTGCCGAAGTATCTCGATTTTGCGTACTCTGGGAGAAAGGAGGAGGGATTGCTTTTTTAGTTTTGGGGGGAAGCTCGATCGCGGTTTTGAGTGTGAGAAGGATCAAAAAAGCAGAGGAGGAAGTACTAATGAATTCGAGTTTGAAGACGTTGAAGGTTTGGGGAATGCTTAGTGCATTAGTGTTGAGTGTTTTCATGGCGTCGCAGTCGCATGCCGCGCTCACCTACACGCTGAATCTGGATGGCGTTGATTCGACGATTGCCGCTGAAATTACGGCAGCGATGGAGGAGGCCGCCTATTATTACAATACATACGGTACTTTCACCAAACATGTGTGGGCCAATTATAATTCCGGCGTGCCGACGGCTCAGGCGAACTATGATGGCTGGATTGAATTCGGCGGATCGAGAAACGCCCGGGTGGCGATGCACGAGATCCTGCATACCATGGGCATCGGGACCTATACGACTTATTGGACCTTGATGACGGATGGCACGTGGGATGGCGGATATGCGGTCTGCAAGCTGAAAGAAATCGATGGCGCGAGCGCGGTGTTGAAGGGCGACACTGCGCATATTTGGCCGTATGGCTTGAATTATGACAGCGAGGACAGCACCGCTGCCCGGATCGCTCATGTTAAAATCGTACAAGCCATACAATCCGATATGGGATTGAACTCCCTGGGCAGCAGCTCGTTTCCGACGGGCAGCAGCCTGGCGGTTACAAGCGTCGGCAGCGGCCTGGTGCTGGCGGCTGACGGCAATGCCAACGGCGCCAATGTGATGGTCTCCACCAGCGATGGCGGCACGGATCAGCTGTGGAACGTCGTGGCGAAGGACGCAGGCCGTTTCTCAATTCAGAGCGCCCAGACGGGCAACCTGGCGTGCGACACCTGGAACTGGGGCACGGTGAACGGCACGAACATCGCGCTTTACACCTATTACGCGAATGCTTGCCAGAAGTACATCCCGTATAACGTGAGCGGCAGCTATTGGATTCTTCTTCCGAGCCATGCGACGTACAGTGTGCAATGCCTGGACGCTGGCACCGCGGATGGCGACAATGTCGGCACGTGGGGTTATTGGGGCGGCACGAACCAGCAGTGGACGGTTGGCGCCAGCACCAGCAGCTCCAGTAGTTCGAGCAGCAGCTCCAGCAGTTCGAGTAGCAGTTCCAGTTCGAGCAGCAGCTCCAGCAGCAGTTCGAGCAGCAGCGGCCGTCCTGGCGGTCGCCCTCGTTAAGGTATGTTTATCATCGTTTGACGATATAAAATGACAAACCTGCACGTCGAAAACGGCATGCAGGTTTTTTCATTATTGTATCGACGGTTCAGCAAAATAAAACCGATTTTATAGGGCGGGCCTTGGCCCACCATCTTGTATTGATTCGAGCCCGAGTGAAATGGTGGGCCACGACCCACCCTACACCGAAGAGTCGAATAATAATGCGGAGTATTCTACGCGATAATATTTTCTGTTTACCACTGAATGCGATATTGGGCCTGGTAATATCTCCGGCCGTCCTTGCGCGTTGCGCGGAGCGGACTCAGCTCATCAAACCTGCGCAAAAGGCCCTTCTGGCGCAATTCGTCCAGAAAATCGCTCACGGACGAATGAGACAGCCCCTCGACCACCGCATCCGCGCTTTTTCCGGTGATTTTTAACGAGACGATGCGGCATTGCGCGCGCCGCGCAGCAGCATGGAATTCTTCGCGCACGTCAATCTCGAGCCTGTTATTTCGCGGCTCCATCTTTACCTGGACCGGTTGTATTGCTGGAGCCTGAACGCGATTCTGTTCCTGCGCGATAAATTCATTCCTCGCCGTCGCTGCCTCAGCCGCGGCGCTCGGAGCCTGCCCTTGCGCGGGATTGACGTTCACCGCCGGAGCCGGAACAGCGCGATCGGATCCGGCGTCGGATAATGTGAAATCCGCACCCTGCATGGATTGAGGCGGACTCGCGCTGGACGCGACGACCGCCGGCTTGGGCTGTGTGGACAAGTGCCACTGTAGAAAACGCGCCCCCGCGCCGATCAACAGCAACGCCAAACCCAGCGCGGTCAGCTTCACAAAATTGCCCAATAAGAACGATTTCAATCCATTCAACGGCGCGATCAAAAAGGCGTCCAACGCGCATTTGAGCTTAAACAGCAATGGCCCGTCGAACAGGGTTGCGGTAAACGGCGCATCCAGCGCGTAAAGCGCCGCTTCCGCCCTCAGCGCGGCTCTGCTGCCGCTCATCAGGGCCTGGATCGCGGTCGCCGTCAGCATCACGCGCAACGCGGAAGACTTGCGAAGCCGCAACACCGGACGCTTCTCGTTCAACATGGAAAGCGCCTCGCGCCGGATCATCACAAGCGCCTTATCCAGCTCCCGGCTGACTTGCGTCGGATGGAGCTCCAGCCGCTCGGCGATCTCAACCTTTTTCATCCGGTTGACGTAAAACAGCAAAACGATCTCCCGATGCTGCGGCTTAAGCCTGCTCATCGCCTTCTTCAATATTTTCAACTTCCGTTTCTGGTCGAGCTGCTCCTGCAGATCAGGCGTATCTGGATCTTCAATGGCGTGCGCGACATTGTCGTACGGCACATTGAACGCCAATGTGGAATGCTTACAGTTCCGCCGATGCCAATCCACGGCAAGGTTGCGTGTGATGCGGGTGATCCACGTCGAGAAGCGAAACGAAGGATCGAATCGATCCATATTCAAATAGACCCGCAGAAAGACTTCCTGAACCAGATCCTCCGCGGCATCCTGATCGCGCAGCTGAGCATAGGCCAATGAATAAACGATGCGGTAATTGCGCTGCGTCAAGGCTTCAAACGCCTCACAATCCCCCTCCTTCGCAGCCAAAATCAATTCATTGTCGTCCGCGATGATATATTGGGGTTGCATCAAGCCGGACATGCATTGCACCTGTGCCGTCAGATCTTGCTTTCAATGATATACGTATTCTTGGCGCTTTGGATTGAAGCGGCCATGCCGCCGCCTTGGCCCGAATTTCTCACCGCCCAGCACGTTTTACACAGTTACACTTGCTCGTGCTCGTGCTCGTGCTCTTGATCTTGATCTTCATAACCAACCACACACTGTTTTTTGAGCGAGAGTAAAAGCAAGAGCAAGGGCAAGAATATTCGGTCTCAAGCACGATACAATTACAATCTTATTCACCGTGGGAGAAGACCGGGGTCGTGGAGCGCCCAGTGCATAGCCTTAAAGAATAAAATTCCACAGAACAAGGCGCAGGCATGGCCTGCGCACTCCAAGGCTCCCTGCTTTAACATCTGTTTATAAGATATTACGCTTTCCGGCGCGTGAATTCACAAAAAAAGAACAACCCTTGAGGAAAAAACCGGTTTCACAGCGTGTTAAACATCGTGCTGGAGCGCAGGTTGACTTCCGTGATGCGCTTGCCCAGCAGACGTTCGGGCAGAATCCCCGGCGAGGGATGCACGCAGATGATCGCCCGCACGCGGCTGTCCTGAGCATATGCGCGCAATTGGCGAGTCAGTCCGGCGCGCGGAGTTTCCTGCACCTTGATCTCCACCCCAACGCCGTCCGGCGTCAGGAAATCGATCACCCCGCCATCCAGATGCGCCTCGCGCGCGATCTCGACGCCCATCTCCCGCAAAAACTCGTGCAGCGCCTCCTGATACAACCGCTCATCCGGCTCGCGATCCCAGACAAAGCCCTCCAGCGCCGCCAGCAGCGTCCAGTACGAATCCGGCTCCTTCACGTTGTACTCCGCCTCCGCGCGAGCCAGATCCACCTCGTAGCGATGCAAGATCTCCCGCGCGATCTCATCCAGCCGCTTCTGTCCGGACGCCGTGTCGAGCTCCGGCTCATATTTGTCATGCGGATTCATGATCTTGAATGACTGCTCGCTCTTCAAATCGAGCAGCTTCCCGATCAGCGGATCGCTCCCCTCGGCGCTGAGCAAAAACATCGCCAGCACATGGTCGCTCTGCCCGAAGCGATGCAGCCGCCCGATCACCTGATGATGGATCTGCGGGCTCCAGTCCAGCTCGCCGAACACGACGATCGACGAGCGCTGCTGCAAGCCGTCCAGTCCCTCGCCGCTGCGCAGGCTCAGGATCAGCAAATGACTCTCGCCGTCGATGAACTTCCGCTTGCTCTCGTCCTTTTGCTTCGGCGATTCCGTGCCTGTGATCATCACCGGCTTGAAATCCTCGAGCAAGCGCAGCCAGATGTCGTACACGTCCCGGTGCCAGCCGACCAGCACCACCGGCCGGCCGCTTTCCAGGATGATCCGTGTGCGCGCCGCCACATAATGCGCCTTGGACACGCCCGTGGCATGTCGCAGCTTCACGTCCAGCATCCCGCTGCTGGTCATCCGCTCCTCGTTGCTGAAGCCGAACAGCGAACGCTTGGCCAGTTCCAGGATTTCGCCGATCGATTGATTGAACAACTGCGCGTCATGATCCACGTACTCCACGGCGTGCTGGATCTCCGGCAGCTCCAGCCCTACCTCGTCCATCGTGCGCCGCATCATCAGCAGCCGCTCGCGCAGCACCGCTCCCAGCGCCGCCGGGTGCTCGATCAGCAGCCGGTTCCGCCGCGTCGGCCGCCCCCACTCCTTGATGAAGTCGTTCAGTTTCCCCAGGCAGCGCGGCTTGATCAAATTCAGCACATTGTAGATCTCGTCGCCGTAGTTATAGATCGGCGTCGCCGTCAGCCCCACGCAAAACTCCGCCGACTGCGCCACGCTCGACGCCGCCTTGAACTTCCGCGTGTTCTTGTGCCGCAGCTCCTGGCATTCGTCGAAAACCGCGTACTGAAAATTTGCGCGGCTCAGCGCAGCCGTCCAGCCCCGCAGAATCGAATACTTGAAAATATGCACATGCGCTTCCGGCAGCTTGTACGTCTGCAAACCGTCCACGATATGCACCACAACCCACTGCCGCGGATCCGGCGGCAGCGACTCATTGCCCTGCGCCGCGACGGCCTGTTCGATGTCCTTGAATTTTTCGCGTGAATCCATGAAATGATACATGCCGCGTCGGTCCACGCAAATCGCCGGCGCGAACTTGCCGAACTCACGCGCCGCCTGCGTCGCGAGGTGCGTCTTCGTCACGAACAGCGCCGGCAGCGCCCGTTCCTTCAGGATCGAGCCGATGGCCACCGCTGTTTTGCCCAGACCCACGTCGTCCGCGATCAGCATGCGCTGTTGCAGCGCCACCGCCTCCACCGCCTTGAGCTGATAATTCCGCAGCGGCATGCGCAGATTCAGCCGCAGCTCCGACGGCGCCTTCAACCGCTCATTGAACGCCTCGATGCGCTCCGACTGCTCCAGGTTCTCCGCGATGAGTTGTTCCAGCAAAGGACGATGCTTCGGCGACACGCCGAAAGGATAGAGTTTCATGAACCAATTGAGCTCGGTCCAGAATCCCGGTTGATTGTCCGGGAGCAGCACCGATCCGTCCGCGCGGCGGATGATCCCGCTGAACACCTTGCGCAGCTTCTGCGTCGCATCCGGCCGGCACTCCGCCACATACCACCGCCCTCGTCGCGGCTCCAGCCGCCCATACGGCGAATCATCAGGTATCTGCGCGGGAATTAACCGGTCCATGAAGGAAATGTAATCTATTCGGAAGGCTAAGATCAATCAGGAAACAAAAGGGATTTCCATCCACTCCAATTCTCAATTGCCAATTGGCAATTGAGAATTGCGCATTGATACAGAAAGAAAATCAGGCTAGCATCAAACGCTGCCCCTTCGGCTCCGGCACGGAATCGCCAAACTCGCGGGCAGTTTCGATCCACAACTCGATCGCCGCGTCGATTTGCTCCAGCGCCTCTGCGGCGGTATCGCCATGCGCCATGCACCCCGGCAGCTCCGGCGCCTCAGCCACAAACACCTGATCCTCATTGCTCCAATAAATGATGCGTTCGTATTTATAGATGGCTCTACTCTCCAAATAATTTATACTTTAAAATGACATTGCGCACTTGCCGCACTTGATATGGTTTCGCCAACTTTCCGGATTTTTGCAAATTCACTTTTTCAATAACACCCGCCATGCGAAATATATAATGACCGCCTTTTATACGTTCTTCAAAGCCCAAAAACAACATCAAACTGCACAGGTCCAAAAAAGAAATATTTGCATCAGACTGCCCCTGCAAGATTTTCTGAATCAGCTTTTGATGCTTGTTCATACTGCTGCGTCAACTTTATGCATGATGAACTTCATTTCCTTACGAGACAGAATAGCTCATTTTGCTCAAAAGAACGAAATATTTCAATGGTTTTTTATTTCGTATTCGAGGAAAAGCGCACCACCGCCCCCGTCGCGGCCCCAGCCGCCCATACGGCGATTCAACAGGTATCTGCGCGGGAATGAACCGGTCCATCATGCCTTTTTTCTTCTCTCAAATTCAGCCGCCATTGATACAATCCCAAAAACGCCTATCACTGGCGCAGCGTATCACCCAATGTTGAACAGCGCGATTGAATTTTGAGGATCATTATGAAGATAAAATAAACCGATATGAATATAAGCGAACAATATCGCATAAAGCAAAACAGAAACCAACAGCAACAGCTGAGGTTTATCTTTTTTGCATAAAAAGCCCAAAAACAAAGAAACCCAAACAGGACCTAGCAATAAAGGAACCATCAAAAGACCCGACACCAAATCATTCATACAGAGCAATAATGTTCCCGCAGCTAAAACGCCGATGGACGCATACAAGCAAGCTCGTTTCATCACAATCGCTCCAGCTCAATAAGGCGATTCTAAAGCACCGCCGCGCCAAGATCAATCAGGAAACTACCGCGGATTTTTCTTCCGTGGCAATGCACAATTGACAATTGGCAATTGAGAATTGCGTATTGCATAGGAAAGAAAAGCGGAATCCATATTTTTAGCTTGATCCAACGCCTGATCCCGCTGTTAATATCATTAATTGATGAATGAAATCCTCCAAAGGAGGCCCGGCTGCTTTTATTGATTATGACAAATTGATGTAAACGTTGCACCGAGCATTCACATTCAACTGTTGCGAATACGAAATCCACAATGGTGGACGGCGCGAAATCCAGCGCCGCGATGATCCCTGAAGAAAGAGAGGCTCCCGCTCATGCCGAATGCATTGCAGATCCCCGAGTTTCCCAGGAAACTCTATTACAAAATCAATGAAGTCGCGGCCATCACCGGCCTCAAGCCCCACGTGCTGCGCTACTGGGAAACGGAATTCCCCGCGCTCAACCCCGAAAAAGACGGCAACGACCAGCGCCGCTATCGCGAGAAGGACATTGAACTGGTTTTCCAGATCAAGCGTCTGCTTCACGATGAGGGCTACACGATCAAAGGCGCGCGCGCGCAGCTCAAGCAATCCAGGCAGCAAGCCGCCTCGAACGTGATCGACATCGAGCCGCCGCGCGAAGGCAATCCCGAACGCAGCGAGCGCCTGAACCAATTGCGCAGCCGCGTCCGCACCTTGCGCCGCGAGCTCTCCGACCTCAACGCCTTCCTGCAGGCGTAATTTTATAAACGCAGAGGCGCGGAGACACGGAGATCATTTTGCAACTCAATCTCTGTGTCTCCGCGCCTCTGCGTTAAAAAAACTCTTTGCCTACAAATGGCAGCTCGCCTGCCCGCGCTTCTCCAGATAGCGCTGATGATACTCCTCGGCGCGATAGAACTCCTGCGCCGGCTCGATCACCGTCACAATCTTCCGGCCCTTGAACGCCTCGGATTCCTGCAGGGCCTGCTTTGACTTCTCCGCCGCCGTCTTCTGCGCGTCGTTATAGTAAAACACCACCGACCGGTACTGCGTGCCCGTGTCCGGACCTTGCCGGTTCAGCTGCGTCGGATTGTGGTTCTCCCAGAACACCTTCAGCAGCTCTTCATACGACACCTTCCCCGGATCATACGACACATGCACCACTTCCGCGTGCCCGGTCTTATCGGTGCACACTTCTTTATACGTCGGACTCGCCGTATGGCCGCCCGAATACCCCACGGCGGTCTCCTGAACGCCCTTGACCTTGCGGAAGGTCTCCTCCACGCCCCAGAAACATCCCGCGCCGAACATCGCCTGCTCCATTTTCGCGTCCTTCTTAGCTGCTTCCGCTGAGTCCTCTTCACCGGCGGACAATCGCGCCGAAACGCCAGCCAGCATCAATCCGCCGGCGAGCAACACGGCGACGCCGAACATCGCCGCGCGCTGTATATGCCGATCATTGGAAATTTGCATCCCGGATTCCTCCTTTAGTGCGTACTGCATGATCATCAGTCGCACAAAAGACCGGATGCTTTCATTCCCGCCGGTTCAATCAAAACAAAGGCTTGGCGCCCTCAACCTCATCATGCTGCTTGGGGATATGCGCCACGCAATCGATCTCCACGCGCACGCCCTTGGGCAGCGCCGCCGCCTGAATCGTCGCGCGAGCGGGCGGATTGAACACGAAATGCTTGGCATACACCGCGTTGAACTGCGCAAACTCGCCCAAATCCGTCAGGTAGCACGTCGTCTTCACCACATTGGAAAGTTGCAGTCCGGCGAATTGCAAAATCGCCTCCAGATTCTTCATCACCTGCTCGGTCTGCGCGGCAATATCCGAACCGGCCACCTCGCCCGTTTGCGGATCGAGCGGAATCTGGCCCGAAACATAAATCCACTGATCCACCTTGATCGCCTGGCTGTATGGTCCGATGGCCTTCGGAGCGCCGTCGCATTCAATCGGCAGAATATCTGGCATGATCGCATCTCCTTCGGAATTAACGTGACAGGAACGCGCCCGCGGACTATCTTCGCTCGCAATCGCGCAATGGAATCGCATTCCATCGCCAGCATTACACCGCCCCCAGCGACTTCGGGCAAGCAAAAACATACGGCACTGAACAATCGATGATCTTGGGAACATCAAAAATACAATAGAAACGCAAAGCCGTAAAGCGCGCAAAGATTGAGCTCATTGTATTGGGCGCATTTCAAGTTTGCCGGGATTTTCGTTTCGGACTCTTGCTCCTGCTCTTGCTCTCAATCGGATTCCAGCGCCGGTTTTGGAAATCCGGATTAAACCGGCTCCGGCTGCGTAGCAAAGAAATTTCAGACTGTGCGAAAAGACGGTTTATCAGAGCAAGAGCAGGAGCAAGAGCAAGAAAAGACACAGGACAAAGTCGAGATGCGCTCCATTGTATTCACAACGCAGACTGATCATTCTCTGTGTCCTCTGTGCGCTCTGTGGTGAATGAATAAAGGCCCGCGATACATGACCAATCCCAGACCCCAGACCCTAGACCCCAGACCCTCCGAAACCATCGTCGCTCGCGCCACGGCGCCCGGCCAAGGCGCCATCGCCATCGTGCGCCTCAGCGGAGCGCTCACGCCGCGCATCGTCGAGGCTTGCTTTCAGCGCAACGGCAAGAGCGCGGCATGGAGCGAATTGCCCCCGCGCACCATGATCCTCGGACTCTGGAGCGAGCCTGGCGCCGCCGCGCCGATCGATGAAGTCCAGCTCGCAGCTTATCGTGCGCCGAACAGCTACACCGGCGAGGAACTCGGCGAAATTTTCTGCCACGGTGGACGCGTTGTCGTCGAGGCAATCCTGCACAGCTGCATCGCCGCCGGAGCGCGGCTCGCGGAGCCTGGCGAATTCTCCCGCCGCGCCTATCTCAACGGCCGCATGGACCTGGCCCAGGCCGAAGCCGTCTGCGATCTGATCGCCGCCTCCACCGAAGCCGCGCGGCGCCTCGCCCTGCGTCAATTGCGCGGCGGAGTCTCCCGCGCCGTGGAAGCTTTGCGCGAACGGCTGATTCTTTCCGCAGCGGAAATCGAGGCGCGCCTTGACTTCGACGATGAAGACATCGGCGCCGCCGACCGCAGCCGCATACAGGCCGAACTCAAGGCGCTAATCGCCGAACTCGACGCCGCCATGCAGCGCTCTTCGCGCGGACGCATCGCCCGCGAAGGCGCCCGCATCGTCATCTGCGGCAAGCCCAACACCGGAAAATCCTCCCTGCTCAACGCCCTCGCCGGACGCGAACGTGCACTCGTTACGCCGCATGCCGGAACCACCCGCGACACCATTGAATGCTCGCTCGACGTGCGCGGCTTCGAAATGACCTTCATCGACACCGCCGGCATCCGCGACACCCCGGACGAAGTGGAACGCCTCGGAGTCAACGCCGCGCGCCGCGAGATCGCCGACGCTGACATCGTCCTCTGGCTGCTCGACGCCTCGCAGCCGCTCGACGATGACGACCGTCTGCTGAACAACGAACTCGGCGCGGTAAAAACACTGCGCCTGCGCAATAAAATCGACCTCGAACCGCAGTGGACCGCCGAAACCCTCGACGCCCTCGCGCCGGAGGTCGCCGGACCTTTGCTCGAGCTCTCCGCTCGCACCGGACAAGGCCTCGACCGCCTGGAGGCCGCGCTGATCGAACACACCGCCGGCGGCGAACTCCCCCCGGCCGAAGAAGGCCTCCTCGCCGGAAATATCCGCCACATCGAGCGCCTGCGCCAGGCGCGCGACGCGGTCGCCCGCGCTTACGACGCCTACATCCAGAACGTCAGCGGCGAATTCCTCATGATCGACCTCAACGAAGCGCTAGCCGCGCTCAGCGCCATCCTCGGCCTCGAAACCGGCGAAGCCATCCTCGACCGCATCTTCTCCCGCTTCTGTATTGGCAAATAAAGAGGATGTTTATCAAATGGAAGTCTCGAATAAATCACCACAGAGCGCACAGAGAACACAGAGAATATCATTCTGATGTTACGCAATGCTCATCATTGGAGTGCGCATGCCATGCCTGCGCCTTGTTCAGCGAGCTTTCATCCGCATTGTCTTACTTTAGGGCGTGTCGTCAATTAATCTTGACGCCGTGATCGTCCTTGGCGACAATTTTGTATACATTGCTCAAGCTCCTGCTCTTGTTGC
>JAFGJS010000063.1 GCA_016928995.1 Candidatus Sumerlaeota bacterium
AACGTTAAAAAACTGCGATTCCGGAGGCAAGAAAAACCACCTTAAAAAATCGATTTTTTGTCTAGACAGAGGGGACAAGCTCATATCTTTGATCTTATCGAGGATTTTGCTAACGGTTACTGCTGCAACCATGTATGGTAGTTGTGCCATGTCTTTATCTCCCTTTTAGTGAACAAGTTATTCTATGGTTTTCTTGAATTCTCCGCTCTTGGCTACAGATTACAGCACTGAAGCGATGTCTTTTGACCGTATCCTAACCGGTGTTTCTTCCTGCAGTGATGATATCGAGTTTTCCGGTGATTCTGCAAAATCGGAGATATTGTAATAAAAGAATCATGTGTACAAACGATGCGAAAGTCAAGCGTAATGCCGGATCGGTCAATTAGGGGAATCTTTTAGTTGCCGGCATTCGGGTGGTTTGTATGCATGATTTTTGGGGAATGGCCTATACATATTTTCGCCTTTCAGGCGATTGTTCATGCGACTCTCAAAAGACTTTCTGCACCCTATGATGATAACCGTTTCTACTCGTCAAAATAAAGTTGGCAGTGTACTAAGGCTTCAGGTGTTTGGCGAAAAACTTTTCGATGGCTGGGTCGGTGATTTCGAGTTTTTCGTCATACGCCAGGCCATGCTTGGCGCCGTCGATTCGGAGATATTCGATATTCGCCCCGGCCGCTTTCATCTTCTCCACGAAATCGTCGGTCAGCTCCGGGCGGACGATCGGATCATCACCGCCCTGGATCAGCAGCATGGGGGGCTGGTCGCCGGAAATATAGCCGATCGGCCACCACTCGGGTTTTGCGATTGGCGTGTCCTGGCCCAATTCGGTGGGAGGCGCGCCGCCCACGGCTACATTCAACCGGCTTGAATATTCGTCCCAGCCGCCGTCGCCTTCCAGTCCGGCGGATGCGGAAGTCATGGCCAGCATCATGGCAAGATGCCCGCCCGCGGAGTGGCCATACCCGCCGATTCTGTCCGCATCGACGCGGTATTCCGCGGCATGCGCGCGAAACCAGCGAACCGCGCACTTCACATCTTCAATGCATGCCGGGAACGGGGCTTCACCCATCAGGCGGTATTCCACGTTGATCGTCACGTAGCCTTTGCGCGCATAGTCGATCATCATTTTCTGGAACACATCGACTGATTTTGATCCTTCAGCCCATCCACCGCCGTGCACGATCACGATGGCCGGGCGCAGTTCCTTTCCGCTCTCGGATGGCATGGCCAGATCCAGCCTCCATGCCTTGCTGTTGCCCTTGCGATAAGGGATGTCATAGACGATGGTGATCGATTGCTGTTCGGCATTGGCGTTTTTTTTCGCCGCGTTGTCGTTCAAGTTTTCTGGTTTCATGTTTCACTCCGAAGATTCAATAGCTGATGTTACGCAGAGCACGGCCATTTTGTCGTGTTATCCGCGCATCGCGAAAGAAAAACGTATTTTATCATGCTTTGCCGTAATATCGTGACGCGACATGTCGCGTCACACCAAAGCGGCGTCGTGCCGCCGCACTTCAAAAATACATGGCTGTGAAATACCAGTCAGCAAGATATTTGCGTTATCATTGCGCCGGCAAAATACGGTAAAGCCCGGCGCCATGCTGCGGCAGTTCCTGCGCGAATGATTCGCTGAACATGTCCAGATCCTTGCGCGCCCACAGATCGCGCACTTTAACCTCGCCGGAGATGCCGAGTTCCTTGAAGGCGACCGCAACCTGATTGCGCTCGGGATATTCGGTTCTTTCTGGATCCACGAGCACCCGAAAATCGAGTCCGCCTTTGCCGTCGCTGCCTTCGGTGAGTATTCCACGCGCCGTGAATGTGTCATAGCCCTCCGGGATATCATATTCGATGATTGAAACCGAATGCGTGCCGATACCGTCGACTTCCTTGCCATCCAGGGTCAACGGACGATTATCGATCGTGCGATTTTTCCGCACCCTCCTCCAGCCGGCCGTGGCCATCACCCATTCAAGATCGGTGAGCTTCAGGCTGCCTTGCGGGCCGGTTAACATCGGCTCGATCCAGGCGGCGTGATCGCAGAAGATCCCATCGCCGCCATCTCCCACCGCCAGCACGAGCCGGCGGGCGCCTTTGATCGGAACCTTGATCTCGACGATATCCTGCTTAGGTTCTCCATGCACAAAGTGGCTGCAATAATCCGCCTTCGCCAGATCAATTTGATCGCTGTTGTCCTGCGCATTGAACAGCGCCACGTACTTATCCGGACTGTCCGGAACATCCGCCGTCCAGACAATCAGATCATCTTTGCGATAGAGTTGACGGCCGTTTTCGCTGGCCTGGTTGACCGCCAGCACTTCGGGATTCGTCAGCAGGTCGACCGTGAACTCGTCGAGGCGCGTCATATCGCCGCCGAAGATCAGCGGCGAACGGGCGATGCACCACAGGCTCATGCAGAGGATCTGTTCGTCGCGAGTGAAGTTGGTGGGGCGTCCGAATTCAACGACGCCAAACGGCAGCATATCCGCATCGGGCCACGCGCCTCGCATGCGGTATTGCGTCCACTTTTCCAGGCGTCCGAACATGCCGTAGAGCGGCGGCCAGCGATCCCAGAAGTCGTCGGAGATGCGCCACAAATTGGCGTGGTTCATCACGTGCTCGCCGCGCTCAATCGGCGTGTCGCCCGGAGAGAGGCTCAGCACAATCGGGCGGCCGGTTTGATCGATGGCCTTGCGGATGGCTTCGATCTCCGCCAGCTGATTCGCGTCGTACGGACGCGCGATGTCGTCCACCTTTACGTAGTCCACGCCCCATGAGGCGTACAGGTCGAAAAGCGAATTGTAGTATTCCTGCGCGCCGGGCTTGCTCATGTCCACGCCGTACATGTCGGGATTCCAGGGACAGAACGAGTTCGTGTTGGCGATGTCGGCCGCGCGGACATCCACGCCGAGGATGGCGGTGTTTTCGCGCACAGCTTGCTTCGGAATGCCGCGCATGATGTGGATGCCGAACTGGAGCCCCTTGGAGTGCACATAGCCGGCCAGCGGCTTGAAGCCCGCGCCATCCGCCGCCGAGGGGTACTTTTTCACCGCAGGCATCAGACGGCTGTATTCATCCATTTCCAGCGGCGCGCCGTCTTTATAGACGTGGCTTTCGGAGTTCGGCTCATACCACTGAATGTCCACGGTGAAATACTTGTAACCGGCAGGAAGCAGGTTTTCCGCCATCGCATCCGCCTGCGCCCTGGCCTGCTCCTCTGTCAGGGTCGTTCCGAAGATATCCCAGCTATTCCAGCCCAACGGCGGCGTCGGTGCATTGTCCAGATGACTCGGGCCATCGGCGGAAGAGGATTGCACGATCATCGATACGGCAGTTCCCAAAAGGATCAGCGACAGTAAATTCATTGACGTTTTATTCCTTTCATCAAGCGGCTTGAAACAACGCTGTGATCCAGCTGCGTTACTGTATTAATGAACATCGGAAATCTGATCGTCCACCCGGAAATAATCAAAATCCACATACCCGCCCGCAGCTTTTGTCGCGAAGTTGAACAGCCCGAAGCGATAGCCCATGAAGTGGGGGAGGGTGTATTCCATCTGCAGCAGGCCGCCGATTCGCGTCCATTGCTTGCCGTCGAGGCTGTAGTAAAAATACGCCTTGTCTGTCCGATCTCTGAAATCGCAATCTACCTTCAGATAAATGACATCCTGCTTAAGCGGCACAGAATCCAGTTCCTCGGGCGAACCGGATGCGGTACTCACCATGACGATGGATCGAGCTGATCCCTGCATCTTGACGCCGACGAATCCGTATTTCTTCTGGAAGGCGGTGAGACCGGCAAAGTCTCCGTCTTGCATCTTGGACACATCGATGGCGGTCATGGCCGAGCTGACCGGACCGAAGGTGCGTTGGGTCAGCATATTGTGGGCCTGAGTCAATTCGGCATCCACGCGACCCGTGGTCAAGCGCAGAAAACCGGGTCGCGCATCGAGCGACCAATCCTTGTTAACAGGATTGTGATTCCATTGCCAGGCCAGGGGAAAGGCCGGGTCGCCATCGCGCCGGTCAAATTCATCGGAAACGACGATGTTGCCCAGATCCTGCTGGTCGATTTGAATCTCGAGGGTCAGCGGCGCCTCGCCTTCGATGCCAAGCACCGGCCAGCCATCCTCCCAATTCACCGGCACAAACCAGGGCGTGCGGCCGACCGCGCCATTGTCCTGGAACAGGCAGGCGTACCAGTCGCCCTCCGGCGTGTCGATCAGGCAGCCCTGAGCGACGCCCTTGTCGTGCAGGACGACTCGGCCCTCGTATGGTCCGGTGATCTTGTCCGCCCGGTGAATGATCTGTGTGCGCATATCATTCGTCGGCCACGTGATGTTCATTACGTAATATTTTCCATCGACTTTCAGCATCTGGGATCCTTCCGCCCCCAGATTGATCTGGGGAGCGGCTACAAGGCTGGCTTCCTTGATCACGACTTCGTCGAAGCCGCCCGGTTTGACCGCCGAAGCGTCCGATGTCAGCTCGGTGAGCCGGAGGTTATGGCATCCGTGCAACATGTACACCCGGCCGTCGTCATCAAAGAACAGCGTATGGTCATGCAGTTTTGGCGCGAACGACGACTCCTCCCAAGGACCGTTTTCGATGTCTTTTGTCGTGTAGACATGGGTTTTGCCGGAGGTGCTGGAAAATGTCGTTACGTAGAAAATTCCATTATGATAACGCAGGCTGCTGGCCCAGGAGCCTGCGCCGTATGCGTTCTTGCCGTTCTGTAAATTCATCGCGTCGTTGTCCACGAGCATGTCGTAGGCGTAGCCGGCAAGTTCCCAGTTCACCAGGTCAGTCGATTTCATGATGGGCAGCCCCGGATTCATGTGCATCGTGGTGCTGCTCATGTAGTACGTGTCTCCGGCGCGGATCACGGCGATATCCGGAACGTCGGCCCAGATGATCGGATTGCGCGCCGGTCTGGCCTGCAGAATGGCGCCGGTAAGAAAGACGAGGCACGATGCCGCAAAAAACAACAATTCATACTTTTCCATCGGGATTGTCTCCGTATTCAGACTTGATCGCATCGCTACGTTTGAGGAACAGGGTGAGGAGCGCCGCGTGTCGATCCGCAGGGCGTTCTCGCGTTTTCAACGGCAATTGCGGATTCTCCTTTGCGCATATTGTGACTATCATCAGCAGCAAAACGATTGATTCAATGAAAAATTTTTCATCATCGATGTTCGATTCGTATGAAATCTATTCATCCCGGTGCGCATGATTTTGATCGCGCCGGATTACAATCTCCGGGATTTTTTGGTTGATCCCTGGGGGGCAAAATGCTTGGCTCGTTATCCACACACGGTCGCGGCAATCTTCATTAAATATTTCCGGAGCTAGAAAGGGC
>JAFGJS010000064.1 GCA_016928995.1 Candidatus Sumerlaeota bacterium
AAGGCCAAAGCATCCCAGGCTGGCGGGATTTTTGCCCCGCAAAAATCATGACAGCCGTTTGGGGGCGTTCGTAGCTGAAAAGAGTTGCGCCCTGGAGTTTTTTTGCGGCTTTCTTTGCTTGACAGATTCAGCCAAAAACGAATTGAATGAATCACCGGAAAAAAACTCAACTTCGGAGCGAGAGATGGGCAATCCAGTGAAGGTGCTGGCGGTTGACGACGAAAAAGACGTGCTGTTCATCGTATCGGCGGCGCTCAAGGCCGAAGGCTACAGCGTGGCCACGGCCTCAAACGGTTTCGAGGCGCTGGAGCAAGCCTCCAAGGAGTGTCCCGACATTATCGTGCTGGATGTGATGATGCCCAAGATGGACGGCTTTGAGACGCTGGTGAAATTGCGCGAAATGGACGCGACGCGCAACGTCCCAGTGGTGATGCTGACCGGACTTTCCGAACGCGATAAAAAACTCGACGCGATCGATCACGGCGTGCAGCACTACATCGTCAAGCCCTTTGAGGTGCACGACCTGATCGCCAAGCTGCAAAACGCCCTGGCTGAATCCAAACGCGCGGAAGAAGAATTGCCGGATTTCGACGAATAATCCCGCCCAACTCCGCCGCACATCAATCCTGTCACTGCATATCACAGCAAGAAAAACCGCCAGCAAGGCGTCCATTTCGCGTTTCTCCGATCTTTCCCCTTGCGCCGCGAACCCCATTGCGTGCATACTATAAGTGCCGGATAGGCCGGTTTTTCATTTTGCGTTCACGCTCCCGTTCTGCCGCCCGCTCATTCCAGTGAAGGCGGCGCTGCTCCCGCGAACGCCAAACGAGGTGCATGTTATATGGCTCCATCCAAGAAGGTCTTCTTTCTCGACACGAATGTCATCCTTCACGACAGCTCCTGCCTTTACCGTTTTCATGAACATGATATCATCCTGCCCATCGCCGTGCTTGAGGAACTTGATAATTTCAAAAAAGGCAACGAATCGATCAACTATCACGCGCGGGAGTTCGTGCGCATCCTCGATTCGCTCAGCGGCGACAAGCTCTTCAACGGCGGAGTCCGCATCGGTCCGGACAAAGGGCGCGTGGCCGTGAAACTCGAGCGCCGCATGGACGAAGCGCTCAGCGAGAACTTCACGCCGCAAAAGATGGATCATCGAATTCTCAATGTCGCCTTCATTTACGCCAAAGAACACCCCAAGGTGCAGACAATCCTCATCTCCAAGGACGTCAACCTGCGGCTGAAAGCCAAGGCCATCGGCCTGCTGGCGGAGGACTACAAGACCGACCAGGTCAAGGACATCAACACGCTGTACCGCGGCTGCCGCACAATGCAAGACGTGGACGCCGAGTTGATCAAAACGCTGTATAACGTTCCCTACGAGTTCGAAGCCGGACAGCTCCAGCCGGAAAGTCCCCTCGTGCCCAATGAGCATTTGATCCTGCGCAATTCGCGCTCGTCCGCCCTGGCGTATTACTGCGACGCGGAGCAGAAAATCAAGCGCGTGGACAAAGTGCCGGCCTACGGGATCATGCCGCGCAACGCCGAACAGACCTTCGCGCTCAACGTGCTGATGAACGACGACATCAAACTCGTCAGCCTGACGGGCAAGGCCGGCACGGGCAAAACCCTGCTGGCGCTTGCCGCCGCGCTCCAGCGCCGCAAAAACTACCGCCAGATTCTCATGGCGCGCCCCGTTGTGCCGCTGAGCAACAAGGACATCGGCTACCTGCCCGGCGACATCCACGAAAAACTCGAGCCGTACATGCAGCCGTTGATGGACAACCTGGGCGTGCTGCGCATGGTGAACAACGACACGGAAAAGAAACGCATCGAAAAGTTCCTCGAAGACGAGAAACTGGTCATCGCGCCGCTGGCCTACATCCGTGGCCGCAGCCTGGTCAAACTGTACTTCATTGTGGACGAGGCGCAAAACCTGACGCCCCATGAGGTGAAGACGATCATCTCCCGCGCGGGCGAAGGGACCAAGATCGTGCTGACCGGCGACATCTTCCAGATCGACCATCCCTATCTGGACAGCAGCAGCAACGGCCTGAGCTACCTGATCGAGCGCATGCAGGGTCAGCCGCTCTACGCCCACATCAACCTGGAAAAGGGCGAGCGCTCCGACCTCGCGGAACTGGCCAGCGATTTGTTGTAGTAACTTTTCAGATTACTTTACTGCGGCTCCGCAGGAGTATTTTCCACACGATGCAATGCATCGTCCAAACGCAATCCCAACGCATCTTGCGGATTGCGCGCCAGCAGATCGTCCGCGGATCGCCGCACGAGATCGAAGCGCCTCAAGGCGTAAAAAACATTCGCCCGGCGGTAGACGTAAGTGGAATACGTCAGCCATGCCTCTTCCGACGCCGCTTGTTCCGGATCCAGCACGAGAAAACGCTGCAACTCGTCCGGCGGGATGATCCGTTCACTCAGATTCTGTCTTTCCAGGCTCGCGGTCCGCATCCAAACCGTCGCATACGGTCCGATGTGGATCATCGCCCAATCCTCCCGGTCCGCCAGGATGCGCATCAGCGCCGCATAACTCCAGGGCACGACCGCGCCATCAATAGGATATTGCGCTTCGAAACGCTCCAGCGCGGCCGCATCGCCGCGAAAAATCGCCGCCAATGCCTGCGAAAGCGGCGGCGGAAACGGCGCGGTGCGTCCATCTTCGGCCACCTTGATCTTCGGCCAGCAATTCCAGATCAAATAATCCCCGTCGTCCCAGGGATTCAGAAAATTGCCCTCGATCCCCGCCTCGCGCAGCATCCGCGCCGCCGAAACCGGAAGTTCGCTGGTGATCACGCCGCCGCCGAAACGCCGCAGTTCCTTCTGCCAATGGTAGTACCGGTTGGAGCCTACGGCCCATAATAAAATCAAGAGCGCGCAAACCGTAAAACCCGCGAACAAATTCATCTGCCTATCACGCGACCGGTAAAACTCGCGCGCGCTCCAGCCATTTTCCATGGCGGCGAAAATCGAGATCAACGCCATCGGCGCAACGAAGCGCAAGGAACGCAAGCTCAGCGCGCAAAAAAACAGGAACAGCGCCAGCCGCGCCAAAGATAAGGACTTCCGGGAGATGACAAACGTGGCCGCCGTCGCTCCGGCAAGAGCGAGCCAGGCGAACCAGGTCAGCGGCGCGGCATAGCGCCAAAGCGCCTGCCATTCGATCGAGACTGGACGCAATCCCACCAGCTGCGCCTCTTGATAGATGCCAAGCAGCAATTCCCAGCCGAATGGATTCATCAGACAACATAGCGCCATCAGGGCGAATCCACCGCATTGCCGTGCCGCATAATGACCCCATCGCTCAACGCCACGCTCGCTCCAAAGTCCTTCCGCTACATATGCCGCGGCGATCAGCAAACCCCAGAAAAATTCGCCATGCAGGTTGACCCAGGCGATTTGAAGCAGCCATAGCGGCGACCAGGCGCTCCAGAAAGCTCGCTCCGGCTGCTTGAGCCTCTCCCCTAATCGCAAACACGGCGCATAAAGCCAGTAACCCAGCCAGTAGCCGCGCGGCCCCATGCGCAGTTCCAGCAAAATCAACGCCGGGAGTGAAAGAACGATCAGCAACGCGATGGGCTGACGCCGGATTGAAAAACCTGTCGCGAGCAAGCAGCCGAAAATCAGGACGAAACGCAGCAATTCAATGCCGTTCCAGCCCAGCATGCGATAAAGTCCATACGCCAGGCATTCGAAAAACCAGTATTTATCCAGATAAGGTTCGCCGGCGATGGTGAAGGTGAACAAATCCGATGAGATCAAGCGCCTATGTTCAAGTATCCATTGCCCATGCGCCAATTGCCACCAGATATCATACGGCACAAAAGCATGCCAGCACATCGCGGCAGCACATAAGAACAATATAATAATCCAAAGCAGCGCCAAAAAACGCGAGCATCGTCCAAAAGACAAAAGAAACGGCCGTTGACCGGCGTCAATTGCTGTATTCCCCGCATGATTCGGTTCAGGCATGAGTTGATGTAAACCTTGATTCATTCGCTGCTTACAGCATGAGCATCTCGGATGATCCATTCAAGTAAATACTGCTACACTACGATTCGAGCGGAATCGAGGATTCGAAACCGCCCTGAGCGCCGAATGGCCGTGAACGAACCATCCAAGTTTGGGTAAATTCGGTTACACCTCGCGTGTAACGCATTACACACCGTCCAGATTTCGGACAGATCATTTTATGGAATTATTCAGCGCCGACGTCCCGCAGCTATCTTAAATCGATTCCAACATTTTTAATATCAATGCTTTATATAAGTAGGGCTGATATATCCCGAAGGTCTCTGGGTTCATGACTGCGTGTGGCACACAAGTTGCTGACTGTCCATACAATAGAAAAAGCCTAACAAGGCAAAAAGTCAAAACCACACAACCAACATCCATTTGGAGGTGCATTATGCAAAAGTACCGCGTTAAGGGCTTCACCCTCGTGGAAATCATGATCGTCGTGGCGATCATCGGCATTATCATCGCGATCGCGATCCCAAGCTTCATTCGTGCTCGTGAAACCAGCCGTGGCCGCGCTTGCCAGGAAAACCTGTCCAAGATCGACGGCGCCAAGGAACAGTACGCGCTGGATCACAACCTGGGCGAAGGCGATACGATCACGGGCGACATGGCCACGCTGGTCGGTCCGACGAATTACATCAAATCCACACCGACGTGTCCCGCTGGCGGCACCTACACCGTGAATGCAGTGAGCACCGATCCGGTGTGCGACTACACCGCGCCGACTTGGGCTCCGCAACACGTGTTGCAGTAACTGAAAAAAGTGCGCACTACACCGGCGCCGGCCTGATTCGCCTAACAAAAGATGATGCGCTGGCGTGAGGGGGGAAGCGTGAGAGGGGCGGCAAAACTAAGCAAAAAGCCGGGTTTTGCCGCCCTTTTCTTTGACTGAAAGACTCACAAAGGAGATAGCGGTCGTTACTCAGAAGGGGAGCGCAAAATGAAAGCTTTGAATTCGGCAATCAACAATTTGCGTCCATGCAATAAGGGCTTTACCATGATTGAGATCATGGTCGTCGTCGCGATTATCAGCATCGTCATCGCCATCGCCCATCAAACCTGGTTGAGACAACGCGAATTTGCCCGCGCCCGCGCATGCCAGGAAAACCTGGCCAAGATCGACGGCGCCAAAGAGCAATACGCATTGGATCATAAACTCGGCGACGGCGAACCAGTTGGCTCGGGAGCATTAGAGGATCTAACCAGCGGAGATGCGCCGTATCTCAGACACGGACCGACGTGTTCCGCAGGCGGATCATATACCGTGAATGTTATCGGTCAAAACCCGGCTTGCTCCTATGAAGGACGCGAATGGGCGCCTCAACATGTACTGCAATGACGATAGCGGCATTGCGCGCTAAAGGCCTTTCAAAGACGCAACGGGATGCATGCATGGTTGAAAAATACATCCGCGATGAACACGGCGAAAATCCGGAACTCGGATTTGCGCCGATGATGGGGATGAAGATAATAAATCGCGGGGGAGAGGATTGATCATCGGCGCAAATCCGCGCTTCGCATCACCAAGCGACCATCCACACCGGCGACAGCGCCGGTCGTCAGACAAGCGATTTATTCAAACGCGGCGTTTTGCTCAAGCAAAGCAAAACGCCGCATGCTTATTTTGTAAGCCTTTAGCCAAATGTTGCAAAGGGTGGCCGGGCTATGGTTCGGGCGGCTGCGCGGGGGGCAGGGGCGGCAGG
>JAFGJS010000065.1 GCA_016928995.1 Candidatus Sumerlaeota bacterium
ATGGGAAAATCGACACTGCGAGCCTCTCACTTCCGCCATTCGCTGTCCGCTGAAAAACGAACGCCGCTCGAAAACGGAATTGTCCTGAATAATACACAATTTCCATGCTTTTTTTCATTGACATCGTTAGCGCGATCTGGCCTAATATAAGTCTTACTTCAATACAAGCGTTTTTCAGTACCCTCGGAAATCAAGTCCTGCGGGAAATTCTGATCGCAAAAAAATTGAAGAATAATATCACACCGGCTCATTAATAGAGCCTGAGAGGAAAAGTGCCTTGAGTACTGGTACAGTCAAGTGGTTCAACGATCAAAAGGGCTTCGGTTTTATCGCGCCCGACGAAGGTGGACAGGACCTGTTCATCCATCATTCCAACATCGTGGTGGAAGGTTTCCGCACGCTGCACGAAGGCCAGAAAGTGGAATTCGTGGCGGGCCAGGGCCGCAAAGGCCCGGAAGCCACAGAGGTTCGCCCCTGCTAACATTCGTTGCCACTGTTGAATGAATTGAAAAACCCCGCCCGTTTATCAGGGCGGGGTTCTTTTATTTTTCAAATGCCGTCTCTTCCTGTTGGATCGACAGCAGCATGCACGATTTCCGGCCTCATGCATGCGGCGTGTAATGCGTATGCAGCAATTGGTGCGAGAGATGGCTGAGCGGTTTCTGCAAAAACGTATCATAAAGGGCCTGCACTTCATGATTCTCGTGGCTCATACGCACGGCGCACACCTCGCGGTCGTCGCGGTTGAGTCCATCAGCCCGTGAGCGCTTCGTGGCGATGTTCGTTGGAATCGGCTGACCGCCGCCGCCAATGCATCCCCCTGGACAGGCCATGAACTCGATGAAGTGGTATTCCGCGAATTCGCCGCCCGCTCGCACCGACTCACAAACCTTGCGCGCGTTCCCAAGACCATGCGCCACAGCCACCTTAACCGTCATGCCATTGACCGGCAAACTTGCGCGTTTGATGCCGTCGCTGGTTCCCAAATCATCGAATTCGAGCGGCGAAGGCGGCGCATTGGTGAGTAACGTGACCGCTGTACGCAACGCCGCCTCCATCACGCCGCCGGTGCGCCCGAAAATAGGCGCAGCCCCGGTATAAGCGCCGAGGATCGGATCCGCCTCCTCCTCGGGCATTTCATTCAGATTGATGTCTGCCATTTTAAGCAATCGCGACAATTCGCGCGTTGTGAGCACAAGATCGACATCCTGATAGACGATCTGCGTGGAATCCTGCGGCTTTTCCGACTCGCGCCAGTATGCCGCTGCGTCGTTCATTTCCGGACGCATGGCCTCTGTTTTTTTGGCTGTGCAGGGCATGAACGAGATAACCCGCATCTTCTCCGGCTTCACTCCAAGCTTTTCCGCGCCCGCTGACTTGGCCACCGCGCCAAACATCTGCTGCGGACTTTTCGCCGAGGAGATGTGCGGCAGGAGCTCGGGAAAGAATGTCTCGGCGAAACGAACCCAACCGGGCGAGCACGACGTGAACATCGGCAATGTGCCATTGTTGCTGATTCGCTCAATCAGCTCCGAACCTTCTTCCATGATTGTCAGATCAGCCGTGAAATTGGTGTCCCACACCTGCTTGAAACCCAACCGGCGCAGCGCGGCATAGAGTTTCTTCGTGACCAGTTCCCCATCGGGGATGCCGAACTCCTCGCCCAGCGAGGCGCGGACGGCTGGCGCGAATTGACATACGCAGTAATGCTCATCGCGATGCAGCAATTCCCACGCCGTCGCGGTTTCATCCACTTCGCACATAGCTCCGAGCGGCCTAGCGAAGGCGCAATTACGGCATCTCATGATTTCAGTCGCTGCGTTGAGTTTCCCGATGGCGCCCATGGGGCAATGATGGATGCATTGGCCGCAACGCACGCACCGGCTTTCATCCACGAGCACGCCCAGTTCGTCATCCATGCTCAAGGCCTCAACGCCCTGAACGTCCCGGCAGGTCTCCACGCAAGCGCCGCAACGGATGCATCGGTTCGGATCATGCCGGATGGACGGCGCGGCGCCGCGCTCGGAAAACGAAAATTTCTCCCATTCCTCGATGGTGATCTGTCCGGCGTTTTCCCCCTCCACAGCTGTCAAATTCTGCCATTGACGGATGAAATGGCACTCATGATTTTCGATCAGCAGGCGCGCCCGTCCGGTGTGAAGGGCTTCGATCTCCGGAGTGCGCGTGGCGATGGATGTGTTTTCACGCACGGTGCGAGCCGCCAGCGCCGGCAAAGGAATCACCTGCCCGTCAACCTCGGCCAGGCCGAGCAGCGGACACATGGGATTGCGAATCCATTCTCTGGCAGAGCCAAGCGGCGGTTCAGAGAGCGACTCATTGGCTTGGCGGATGGCGTCGAGAAGCGTAGAGCCTTCAGGTATCTCAAGTTGCTTTTGGTTGACGTGTACGCGTACAAGCATGGTATCTCCATTTTTGATAAATATTCACACTTATCCACAAAAAGTATTACGCTGCAGGATAGCCATCCAGAGACGTTCTGCAAGGAAAAAATCACACGTTTTTAGTTTTCGTATGATCACAGGGATTCAGAACACGTGTTCGGATAACAGCAGACGCTGCTGATGGACTGAAAATGCAAGTCTTAATCACTGGATGCTGAATATAGGATCAATGCCGTTTATAACGGCCCATGAGCTGAGTTTCAGCGAGCACATGATCCTTCATTGCGTCCAGCAACTCGGTCTTTGTCTTACCGGCGGGCAATCCCAATTGACAGTCCAACGCGTAGAGTTTGAAAAAGTAACGGTGTGTCCCGCTGGGAGGGCATGGGCCGCCATAACCATAACGTCTCCAACTGTTCAGGCCGTGTTTCGCGCCGCCGCCGGGCTCCTTGTCACGAGGATATGCCTCGGACAATTCGTTCACCGTCGCGGGCAGATCATACAACACCCAATGCACCCAGTCGCCGTTCGGCGCGTCGGGATCGTCGCAGATCAAGGCGAAGCTCTGCGTCCCGCCGGGCGCGCCGCTCCAGGCCAGGGCTGGAGAGACGTCCTTGCCGTCGCACGAGTATTGCGCGGGGATCATCCCCTTGTCTTGAAAAGCCGGGCTGGTCAGTTGCATTGTCATTGTCGTGGCTCCTTTCGTTTCCGGATCGGCCGGAATATCAGAGCTCGCTGTCTCGCCGTTCTGGCAGGCGGCGATGAGGCATAACGCCCCCATCCATACTAGCAGCAAACGCAGAGGCAGCGGAAAGATCATCATTTTGCTCCGTGAAAGCGCATCTTGATCGACGCCGGGAACGCCGTAACGACGGGGCGTTCCATCCAGCAGTCCAAAAGAAGCCTTGCATGAGACCAAAATGCGGTGATATGATATTTGAGAATGAAAAACCGGTCAAGGACGATCCAATGTCGAATCCTGAAAACGACGGCTATTCGCTGGCGTTTCGCCTGGCGCGGGAGAGCGAGCGCATCGTCGATCTGATCCTGCACTCGGAACTGGAATGGATCGACATCCAGTTCGAAATCGAGCGAATGCGCGAGCAGGTGCAGGAAGAAATGCCGGAGCGCGAAGGGGCGTTTGAGCGGATTTACGAGAGTCGTTTCATCCGATTGTGGCGGCAATGGCGCGCCTGCGCCGAAGTCTGGCGCCACGGCGAGTGGCGATAGGCGACTGCATTCAATGGTGTTATAATCAAATCGAGCGCCGATCGAGGATCTAATTTTCGGTAATTGACGGCACTGAATCGTCCTTAGAAAAATTTTTGGCTTTTTGCGGTTGACAATGTTCATGAACCTCCATATGCTATTTAAGTTCTTCATCAACGATATTTTCCAGGATAGGAGCATTTCAATATGAAAAAATTCGTAGCAATTTTATCCGCAATGGCGTTGATGTTTGCTTTTGTGATGCAGGTTGGTTATGAAAAACCCGCTAACGCTGATAAAGACGGCAAGCAGAACTTTGGAATCAGCGACAATCCAACACCGAGCCGGAACAATCCGGATGTTTGGACGCAGTACTATTAATTTCACTCGAATCCATTCCGCAAACAATGGATAATATTTGATGTGACTGCTTCGCATTGCGAAGAGATGAAATCAGAAAAATTTGTCATGTGTACGAAGTGGAGATTTTTTTATAAATTCTCCACTTTTTTATTTGCGATGAAACCGCTGAACTGGCAGTTTGTTCAAGCAGGCGGTCTTATCAGGGCGCAGACTTCTTGTCCCTCTTCAGCGCGGGCGGCTTACGCTTCCCGTCAATTCGTATGACTCCGGTTCCAGGGGAGAGAAGGAAATCGATGAATCGATCCATGCACTATGCCGCGTTGTGCCTGTGTTGTTTGCTTTCCATGCCGGGCATCGCTCAAAACGCTCAAGAAAATATTTCCAAGAGTTCAAAATTCTCGACGCTCCAGGAAACGGAAAGCATCGACAAACGCGAACTTTTGACGCCGCCAGCGTTCAGCGCTTCCGAGACGATCGAGAAGCCGTACCGCCGCAATCAGCAAATCCTCTCATCCTTGCAGGAATTCAGCACGATTCAGAGCGCGCCGGTGAATCCTTACTACATCCTTGGCCCGCGGGATGAGATTGTCATCAATCTTTGGGGCAAAGTGGTGCGTTCCTTCACGCCGACGGTGGACGAGGATGGTTTCATCCGGCTCGATTTCGACGGATCGGAATTGCGCTTTTCCGTGAACGGCGTTTTCTATAAAGATTTAAAACAAACCATTTTGCGCGAACTATCCAAGATTTCCAGCGATGTGGATATCGATCATCCCGCGACAAGCCCGATCAAAGTGGATGTTTCGCTGGGCAAAATTCGCGGCATCAATGTCACGGTCTTGGGCGAGGTGAAGTCTCCCGGGCAATACACGCTTGATGCGACGGCCGGCTCGATCTTCAATGTGATCGCCACAGCGGGCGGATTGACCAATAACGCCTCGTTGCGTCAAATCATCATTCGCCGCGCGGGAGGCCGGTCGGAATCGGTCGATCTGCAGGCTTTCGACCTGTACCATGTGCTGGAAAGCGGAGCGATCAACGAAACGCTGTTTCATTTGCAGGAAGGCGATATTCTGATTGTGCGTCCGCTGGGACCGGCGGTGACGATTGAAGGGGCGGTGAAACGCCCCGGGTTTTATGAAATCATCGACGGTGAAACGCTGAAAAACGTGGTGGAGTTCGCGCAGGATTTTGAGCCGGGCGCCAATCGCCAGAAAGTCCATGTTCTGCGGATCAACGTCGGCGGGCAAAATCAGTATCTGGACGTCGATTATGAGGCCGAAGCGGAATTCGCGCTGTTTGACGGCGATCGGATCCGCGTGGACCGCAGGCCCATGACGCGGCGCTACAATATCGTGGAACTCAGCGGCGGCGGCGTCCGGACGCCGGGCATTTACCAGTTCAAAGCGGGCATGACGCTGAAGGACTTGATCCAGATCGGCGAAGGCTTTCATGAAGACGCCTACCTGGAAAGCGTGATGTTTGTGCGCACCAATGAAGACTTCACGATGGATTTTTCCACAATCGACCTGAGCCAGTTCGATTCCAACACGGAAATTCAGGGAACCTTGCTGCGTCCGTTGGATAAAATCATCGTCTTTTCCAGATTCCAGAAGGCCGGCGGTGAAAAATACGTGACAATCTCCGGTCATGTGAAGGAGCCGGGACAGTATGAACTGAGCTATAAAATGACGCTCTACGACCTGGTTTTCATCGCCGGAGGATTTACAGATCCGGATTATCTGGAGAAGACTTACCTGGATCGCGCGCTGCTGACTCGCGAGGAAGCAGGGCAGCAGATGGATATTTCCTTCCACCTCGGACGGTTGCTGGAGGGGAACGCGGCTGAAAATCACAAACTGCAAAGCAACGACCACGTGCGGATCTACTCCCGCGCCGAGATCGAGGGCAATAAAACGGTCCGGCTGAGCGGACATGTCAAAAAATCCGGTCAGTATCCCCTGAAGAAGGATATGCGGGTGAGCGACCTGCTGTTCCTGGGCGGCGGCTTTGAGGATCTGGAGTTCCGCAGCCAGACGTACCTGAAGCGCGCGGACATTATTCGCGTCGATCCGGAGACGCAGGAAAAGAGACGCATCCCCTTCAACCTGGAAGAAGCGCTCAAGGAAAATCCCGCAGAGAATCTCCTGCTGGAAAATCAGGATCAAGTGGCCGTGTATTCCTTCGTGCAATTCCAGGACAAGCAGCGAGTGAGCATCGAGGGTGAAGTGCGCGCGCCGGGCGAATACGAACTGACGCAGGACATGACACTGCAGGATTTGATCGCCCTGGCCAAAGGGCTGACGGAAAACGCGGATCCACAGTTGATCGAAGTGGCGCGCGCCGCAAGTCATTCGGACGATGGCGACAGCGATCAACTGGCGAACATCATGATGGCGGATCCGTCGCCGGAGTCTTTTTTCCTGCGCAATCAGGACATGGTCTTCGTGCGGCGGAAAAAAGACCGCATGGATAAAAGAATCGTCTCCATCGAAGGCGAAGTGGCTTATCCCGGCAAATACGCGCTGCTGACGCAGACGGAGCGTCTTTCCGATCTGGTTCGCCGGGCTGGAGGCCTGCGCGAAGGCGCGGCGCCCGAGGCGGCGCTGCTGTACAGACAACAGATGCCTGCGGTTGATGAACTCATTCCGGCGTGGAAACAGCCGGAGCCGGAACCGGAGCGCAAGCCGCTGGAATTCGAGGTTGAGTTTAGCTCGCCGACGCTGAAAGTCGTCATCGCGCCGGAGGAGCAGGAGAAGATTGAACAACTCGAAGCGGAATCACAGGAATCCGGTCAGAAAGTTTCCATCAACCTGGCCCAGGCGCTGCGAGATCCTCAAGGCCGGGAGGATATGATCCTGCTCGACGGCGACCGGCTCGTGATTCCGAAGCAAAACTGGACGGTGCAGGTGACGGGAGCGGTGTTGCTTCCCGGCGCGATGCAACACAATCCAGGCAAGCCGCTGTCGCACTACATCGAGCTCGCGGGCGGGTATCTCCCGGAAGCCGATGAGGCGCGCACGGTCGTGATTCTGCCCAATGGCGAAGCCCGAAGGGCGAAATCTTTTTTCCGCTCCTTCGATCCGCCGGCAGGCAGCGTGATTTACGCGCCTTTCAAGAATGAAGTTTACAGACGTTCCGCGGATGGAACCGCCGCGCCGCTGGCGCAGATGAACGAAGCGACAAAACAGCAGGATTCGGCGTCCGGCGTTGAAAACGGCAATCGGCCGGAAGCGGATAATAATATGAAAATGAGAACGCTTGCTCCTTGAACGAAAACAATGCTCCAACACATCATGCCCCGCAACCGGAGAACTGGCCCGATGAGCCGGTGCTGCTGGATTATTTGCTGCCGATCGCCAAATGGCGCTGGATCATTATCACGGGCGTGGCGCTGGCGGGAGTCATCGGGCTGATCATCGCACTCAACCAAAAGCCGTACTACACTTCCACATTGTATCTGATCCCTCATGGCGCATTTGGCGAAACGGGCGAACTGGAATCGCTGGTCGGCCGGACAGGGAGAGAGCTGGGGCGAAGCCAAAACTCCAGTATGATTCAGGATTATTATGCTCATGCCTTTGGCTCGCGGCCCGTGCTGCGCCGATTGCTGGAGCGGTCCTTTTCAACCTCTGGCAACAAAGAGCCTCAAACGCTGCTGAAACTGCTGTCCGTTCCAGCAGGCTCTCCAGCGTTTCAACTGGAGAAAGGATTGGATCGGGTCAAACGCGATATGACTGTGCGCGTCAGCGGCGGCAAGATTGTCGCGGTTTCATACACATCGCACGATCCGCAGCTCTCCGCGGACGTGGCGAACGCCATTCCGGAGATTTACACCGAACTCTCACGGCAGGACGACTCCTCGTCTTCGGTGTTGAGCCTGATCCAGGACCGGCTGCGATCCACGCAGAAAAAATTGACGGCGAAGGAAAATGAAATCACGGAGATCAAATCCCGGTTGCTGGATTCCATGCAGCCGGACGGCCAGATGCGGCTGAATGTCTTGATGCGTGAAGCCAACGACCTGGAGCGCTTCATCGAGACGCTCAACTCGGAATTGGCGCTGGCGGAAATCCGGCAGATGCAAAAACAGCAGGAATTAATGCAGGAATTCGACATCATCGAACCGGCGGCGCCGCCATTGATGAAAAGCGGCCCCTCCAAGAAACGAACTTTATTGCTGTTTCTGGCGCTGGGCGCGACGCTGACGACGGGCATCATCTTTGTTGTGGAATACTTTCAAAACGCCCGGCGGCTCAATCAGGATCATCCCTTCTGGCAATACAGCAAACAATCGTTGCGTGATTTCATCATCGTAGGAGCCGTCGCGATACTCTGCGGCGCGGCGCTTCTGCTTTATCTTCGCATAAGCGGCTGACAATGGGCGGCGCTTCAAACAGAGCGGCTGGCGGAACGGAATCACCCGGCGTTTCGACCGATTATCTGTTGTGGTTTGTCGTCAGCCTCACTGCGCTGGCCGGCATGACGCACATCATGTCGAGTTTCTATACGCCGAAAATTCTTTGGGCCGCCGCGAGCCTGGGGCTGGCGTTGATCTTTTTGGCGCCTCCGAATCAAGCCGCGAAGGGATTGACGCCTCTCGGCGTGATATGGACGGCGTTCGCAGGATGGGCCGCGTTTTCCCTGACATGGGCGCTGTCGCCATACGCCGGCTTTGAGCGCGTCGTCGTGCTGTTGCTGCTTACCGCCGCTTATCTCATCGCCCAACGAACGCGATTTTGGACGCACGATGCTTTCTGGCGGCTTTTTTGCGGCCTTTCCATCGTGATCAGCCTGGCGGGCTGCCTGCAATATTTACTGCACGATCATCCTTTGATCCGCTGGATCCCCACGGCGGCCACTCCCTCTTCCACCATGGGGCAGCGAAACATCGCCGCGACGTATCTGATCGTCACTCTGCCCTTCATCGCCTGGCATTATTTCAAGGCTCCGCCGCGCGCCGCCTGGCTTCCGTTATGCGCGCTATTCATCGGCATGCTCTTTCTGCTGTTCACCCGCTGCCGGGGCGCCTGGCTGGGCGCTGTGCTGGGTGCGTCGTTCGCCTTTTGGCATTCAGGCGCGCCGCAGACGAACGCGCTGAAAAAGAAATTCGCGCTGTTACTCGCGCCCGCGCTGCTGGCCATCCTGATCGGCTCGATCATTCCGCCCTCCGCGGCGTTCATCAACAGCAGCAAACGCACCGCGCTCGATGCGGTGGAATCCTCGGTTGCTATGATGGAGCATACTCGATTGCCCGGATGGATTCGCGGCATGCGCACGGAGCGCAAGCTTTTCCTCGGTTGCGGCCTGGGCAATTACCCGGTCGCGGCTTCGCCGTTGCTGGCGGAAGGCAAGGCGCTGGCGCTGGACGCCGATCTGCATAATGATTTTGTGCAAAGTTTCATTGAACTCGGCGTTCCGGGGCTTTTGCTCTATCTTGCGATTTATATCGCGTTGCTGTGGATGATTGCGCGCCGGCGGGGAAACGGCTTGTTGGCCGCGTCCGGCGCGGCGATCACCGGATTCATTGTCGCGCAAAACTTCATGTACATGTCGCAGGACATCAGCAGCGGCGTTTGGATCGCGGGCGTCGCGGCCTTGATCGTGGTTGAAGCCGAAGCTAAACCATTGCTCAAACGCACGATTCCCATCGGCGCGCTGAAAATCGGCCGCCTTGTGGCGACGGTTTTGCTGTTTCTGCTCGCCGTCATGGCCTGCCTGTCGATTCGCGGCGACCGGCGATTTCGCTATGAGTCTTTCCAGAACCAGCCCGACATGGCCTATCTGGCGCGGAAAATCTGGCCCACAATGTGGATCGATTGCACGATGCTGCATATCAACGCGCATATCTTCGCCAACATCGCGAACGATCTCGGCGATGCGGAAGCTACTGAGTTTTGGGCGGAACAAGCGTTGGCGCTGCATCCCCGCGATTCCGCCTCGATTGCGTTGCTGGCGGACGCCCAGGAACGGCAGGGCGAAATCGACAAGGCGATCGCCACGCTGGAAAAGGCCATGGATGCTTTTCATTATCATCCGTACCTGAAAATCACGAATCAGTTGGAACGGCTCTACAAGGAAAGGAATGAAACCGAAAACCTGGCGCGACTGAAATCCAAAATCCAGGAGTCTCGCGTCGGTGTTCCGCAAAATCCGACACCGGCCAATCGAGCGAACGATGTCCCGCTGGACATCCGCCTCGACTGGAGCGGCTGCAACGCCGCCGATCATTATGAGCTCTATCTCTGGAAGACCGGCGAACTCAAACCAGTCTGGCCGTTGGCTCGTCCACGCGAGAGCCGCTTTGATCAAGAAGTTCCGCTTGAAAGCGGGACGATTTATTTCTGGCAAGTGACTGCGGTTGGTAAACTCCGTCGTGAGAACAGCGAAGTTTGGTATTTCAAAACGGAGCGGCGCTGACGGCGCCGTGGATCAGTCGCAGGGCCATGACCAGCATGCTGACGAGTCCGGCGCCGGTGAAGTATCCCGCGGCGAGCGCCGGCGCGAGGCGCAGAAACCGCTCGCGTCCGAATTTGCGCTGGAAATAAAACCGGCTTAGCAGCGCGCCCGTAATCTCCAACAACATCGCATGCGGCAATTGTCCCATGCCACGAATCAAACCATAGATCAACATCACAGGCAAACCGAACGCGCTGAGCAGCGCGTATAACGCGACCGTGCCGCTCAATCCGGCGAAGATGGTCTTGGGGTGAATCGCGCGCATGAACTCGCTGTCGCGCACGCTGACTTCGGCGTCGCTCTGGCCGGGCGGCGTGAAGGTGCTGCTCATCAGCAGCGTTTGATTCTTCGCGGCGAGTTCCCAGTGTATCTGCGCGGCGGGATAGAGGTCGGACGGGATCGCATCCGACTTCCAGATGAAGGCCCAGAACATCAGCGAGAGAATGAACAGCACCGGCAACGCGACGAGATCGGTCTTGATCAGCGAGCGGAAATTGACGCCGGTCAGTTCGCAGACGCGGAAGGACTGCGCCATGCCGCCATAGTTTTCGATGGGCACGGGCGCGAGCCAGAGATCGAGTCCGCGAGCGCCGGAAAAGAGAAACGCCGCCTCGCGCACAAACGGAATTTCCGCCGTCTGGCCGGAGAGCCCGAGCAGCCGCGCGTTGACGTACGAAATGAACGGGCTGTAAATGAACGCGAAGAAAATCAAAAAGAACAGAATCGCGGCGCTGCGGGGCAGCAGCAGCCAGCAGACGAAAACCGTGGCGCCTGCGGCGGCGGCGTACAGCCCCAGCGCGAGCCAGAGCGAGTAATCGCCGCGACCGGTGTTGGGCGTGATCCACAGGCCTTCGAGTCCGGCGCGGCCCTGGCCCTGACGGCGCAGCTCGCGCCAGCGCGAAAGCACGTCGCGCGCCGTGGCCCAGCAGCACACCAGCGAGATGCCCAGCCCGGCGCCGATGCCAAAAGAAAGCCAGAAATCGACGCTATTGGCGAACGCGGTGTTCACCGTATCCATGCCCGGCTGCCAGTGCGGCATCACGCCGAAATGCTGCAACGTGGGATTGAGGATCATGGTCAACGCGATGGCGAGGAACGTGCCGATCACCGCCCAAAAGGGAATGATGAAGCCGATGAACACGATGCCCGGATCAATGGCGAGGCCGGTGGGCGTGGCGGGCAGGATCGACTCGGTGAGCTGCGTGGCGTCCACGAACGGCTGCGCGATGGGATACACCGGATGAGCGAAGAAAATTCCCGTGAGTCCTGGCACGCCGATGGAAAAGACGCTGAAGGCCAGACCGATCATGGCGCCGAGCGAGAAGATGCGCCAGCGCAGTTTCGATTCGTTCGATGCGGCGGAAGACGGTTTTGTTGCATCGCGCTCATCTGGCTCCTCCGGCTCGCTCAGCGCCAGCGCGCCCTGGGCCTGGATCGGCGCAAGCGGAAAGGGCAGGTTTTCGATGTCGGAAGTCAGCCGGAAGAAAAAGTAGCCCAGCGTGTAGCGCTTGATCAGACCGATGACCATCAAAAATGCGACGAGCAGAATCGGCACGCGCCAATCGGGATGCAGCAGGTTGCGCTCAAGGATCGCCGCGCTGTCCGGCGCTGGCGCGAACCAGGACGGGAAGGATTCGGACATGCCCGCGTCGCGCGCCGCTTCGCTGCCGGCCAGGTACGCGCGATAAACCAGCCAGCCCAGCGGTCCGCCGGGCACGAGCATCGACGCGGCCATCATTACGTGCGTGGCGTGAAGCAGCACAACGAGCTGCTCGCGCTTCAGCGGCCGGAGCGAGCGCCGCGCCAGTTCCATGAACAGCGCGACCGTGACCCATGCCGCCGCCGTGCCGAGGCTGCCGCCGGTCATCAGGCCAAGATAGATCGCGCCGGGCATCATCACGATGCCGCAGAAAAAAATGCCTGCGACCGTGGTCCAGCCAAAGCCGTCGCGATATTCGCCGGAAGGCATCATCAGCGAACGGTACAGTTCGATTTCACGGTCTTTGCGTTCGAGGCTCATGGGATGAAAAACTCTAAATCCGAAATTCGAAATCCGAAACAAACACTAAATTCAAAAATCAAAGCGCCGGCACAAGACTGCTGAGCCGGTCGGACTTGTCGGACTTGTCAGACCAGTCCGACATTTCTGAAAACGGAACACTCAACTAGAACCGCTCCTAGCCTTGATGCCACAGCAACATATGCCGGCGCAAGCGGGCGATGAAGCGGCGGTTCATTTGCCGCCAAGCCTCGCGTCCTCCGGATTGGTGGCGCAGCGTCACGCGCAGCCGGACGCGCCCGCTCATATCATTGCCGGCGCGGATGCAGACATCCTGCGCCACGCCGCGCTCAAACGGCTTGAGCCAAAGCACGGCGTGGATCTCGACCGCGCTCTCACGGACCAGATTCTCCACTGCAAATCCAGTCGCCCCGTGGCCATGATCGACCAGGAATTCCATCGCCGCTTCAAGCGCTGGCGCCGTACGATCCGGCGGAAGCAAAAACGGCAATTCAAACTCCAGTTCGCCTTCGCTCGGTTCGCGCAGTTCCCAACCGGTCCGATCGCTTGGCCGGGTCATGCGCAACGCGGCGCGCGCGGGAAGCAACGCCGCAAGCAACGCCGCCGCCGCGACGCCCCAGGATGCCTGCACCGCCAGCAGCGACGCATACGAAAGCTGCAAACCTTCGCCCCAGCCCAGCGCGGCGGCGATGCGCCCGGCGCCCTGGCTGAGCATGAAGCCGCACAGCGAGGCAATCGTGACGTAGACCAGCGCCTCGGCGAGGAACATGAAAAAGACGTGCCGCGGCGAGACTCCGATGGCGTTCAGCACACGGATTTCACCGCGGCGCTCTTGCGCGGCGCCGGTCATCGTATTGAATACCGTGAGCATGACGATCAGCAGCGGCGCCAGCAGCGTGAGCCAGCCCTCCAGCGAACGCAGACGCCGCTTGCGCCCCTTCCAGGCCAGGCTTTCCACGCCGTAATGCGCCGCCCGGCCGCTCTGCTCCAGGTAACGCTCCACTTCGGCGCGCACTTCCGCCGGAGGCGCGCCGCTCATGTCCACCGCAATGGAAAGCATGCGATGCTGCGCGCGCGGCGTGGCGAACGGCAGCGCCCGATACGGCGCAAGCACGATTTCCTCCGCCGGAATGCGCGGGGCGTTTGGATCGGCCAGAGCCTGCGTTCTGTCGAGCCGGATTTCCGGAAGCGCCTCGATGTCAAACGGCAGCGCGTCCAGCCCATCCAGATCACGCCAGCGCGCGAGCGACTCAGCTTCGAAAATTCCATGCACGCGGCAGGCCGTTCCATTGATCCTCACGCGCATCGTCGTCTCGGCGTCCACGTCGCTGACGGTCAGTCCGAGACGTTCGGCCATGCGATCCGAAATCATCACGGGCAGTTCGCCCGATTCACGCTCATGTTCTGGCGCGAAACCCTTGCGCCGAGTCAACATGCGCACTCCGCGCCAAAGCGGATCGCCGCTCTTCAGGCAAATGATCGAGCCGGCCTCCGCCTGCCATGCGCGTTCCGCGGTGCGGCGTTCGAGGCGCAGTTCCGGATTATACCCTTTGCGATCCTTCCACCATTGTTCGCCGGTCAACACAATGCGCGGACAAACCCGGAAGCGGCGGCCGTAGCGTTGTTTGACCGCTTGCACCTCCGGCGAAGTCAGCGTGCGGAAACGCTCGCGCTTGATCAGCAGCCCGTCGTAACTCGCCGCGCCGACGATGGCCGCGCTGTCCACAAGTTCTTCGCGCACGGCGGTGAGCGCGATGATCGCGGCGGCCATCAACGTGATGGTCGCGAGCGTCAGGCCCGTGCGCACGGGACGCCGTCGCAGGTTGTTCACGCCCAGCATGAACGCCGCTCCGGCCAGCGTGATGCGCATGGCGCGCGTGCCTTCCGGCGCGGCGGCGCGTCCGCGCAAGGCGTCCACGGCATCCTGAAAACGGCCGGCGAAAAGCTGCATCATGCCCGCCGCGATGAACAGGACGACAAAGCCAAGCAGGATGATCAACGGCGAGCGCGCCAGATGGAACGCTGGATGCAACGCCCAGAGCGCGATAAACACCGCGATGAACAGCGCCGCGCGCGCCGCTAATCGCGCGCGCAGATCGGCGTATCCAAAGAGCAATCGCTCCGCAAAAAAGGCGAACGGCGCGGCGAGCATCAAATGCCACAACGCGCTGATCATCGCCTCCCAGACGTTGCGCCGCAGCACGGGGTGATTCAGCGCGGCGTAAGTCAGGGCTTCGCGTTCGATCTCGCGGCGGCGTTGCGCAGGCAGGCTGCGATCCGCGCTTTGTTCAAGTAACCGTTCCGCTTCGCGCTGATACTCCACGAGCCGCTCGTCGGCCATGCCGAAACGCTCCTGGTCCGCCAGCCGCGCGGCGTTCAACGCCGTCATGGAACGCGCGGCTTCAAACGCCACACTGTCAAAACGCGGCCGCGCCGCGGCCAGATAACCCTCGAAGGTCCGCAGGCGCTCAGCGTCACTCATAGATGCCGCAACGTCTTGACGCGGCGCGCCCAGCATGAACGCACGCACGCTGCGCGCGTTCGGCTGCTCCGGCGATCCGCTTTCCAGCGCAACGAAGAAACGCTTCTCCGGCTCGATGAATTTCAGGCGCAGCCCGATGCCGGAAAATTCGATGCTCCGGCGGAACGGCGACAGCGTCTCGCGGTCGAGTAGCCGCAGCCCGGAGTAATCCTCCAGTGTTTGCGGATTAACCAGCTCCATCGCGCACACCGGCTCCGCGCGAAACGCGACAATGTTCACGTTCGACAAATCGCGGAAGAACCAGTTCAGCCGCGTGGATTGAAATTGCCGCTGGCCTTCCTCGCCTTCGTCCTTGATCCAGGCGATGCGGCCGCTCGCATCGTGCCACGCCGCCACGGGGCCGTAGCCGTTTTTACTCGTCGATTGAAACACCCAGAAATCCGTTGCGGCGTTCTCCAATTCGTAACGGCCGTATGGGTCAGTGAGCAGCAGCGGATGGATGTAAAATCCCGGTTTATTGAACGCGTTGGAATACGGCAAAGGACGTCCGGCCACGACGGCGCCGGCCAATCCAAACGACGGCAGCGGATCGGAACCGACGCCGTCCGCCAGCACACGTCCGCCAAAATCAGGACGCAGCAGCGCGGGTTTCGGCGCCTCGAAGCGTCCCGCGCCATGCGCCACGGCGAGCGCGAATTCTCCCGTCAGCTGCAACGAGGCCTGGATGCATTCCACGTCGTGCATGTAGGGCAAGTCCGCAGGCCAGGACCAACTGCGATATGTCTGGCCGCGGCCCAGGTTCCACAAAGTCGCGGCGGGATGTCCGAAACTGCTCCACATTCGCGCGCCAAGGTCTTCCAGCGGCTGAGCCTGAAGCGCGATGTTGTTTAGCATGTTACGATTTTCGTTTTCAATGACATTGACAGCCGCCGCTAGAGGATCGGCCTCGCGCAACTGGCGGGCGGCGTTGCGCAAGAGATTACTGGTTTCGAGCGCGGCGGGAGCGTTGTTCGTTCCGTAGCTCAATCCAGCCTCTTCACGGGGATCGCCGGTTTCCACCACAGGAGCTAGGCGCGGCTCGAACACGATCAACTTGCGATACGACTTCAGCGCATCGAACGCGGCCAGTTCGCTTTCACGCCTCGAGCATTGACTAGCGTGCCAATCGCGCAGTTCGGCAAATCGCGCGATGCAACTTTCTCGCATATAGTGTGTTTGCAGAAAATCGCGGCGCGTCCCCTGAGACTCCAACAGCCGTGTAATGTCAAGACTGGAAAGCGACTGAGCCAGATTGGCCGCCTTGCGCGCCTCGTTCCATGCGCTGCGCGTTTTTGCATTGTCTTCCATTTCCATCGCGATACGACGCTCCATCACGATGTTCTTTAATTCGAAGGTCAGTTGCAGCAACGCATGCTGCGTTTGCTCTGCGAAAAATGTTTGTTGTTCCTCGTTCAGATTTTTCAATGCGGCGGCGGTTGCGTCCGCCTCATCGAAAAATGACTTATCCTGAAACAACTCCAGCACAACATCGGCGTTTTCTCGCGCTTGCCGCTCTTGATCCAACCGCTGTTGAATTTTAGCGCGGCGCACGGACGGCTCGACGGAAGGCGTGTCGAGCGCGGCGATGAGCTGCGCCTCGCCCGCGCGCGCCATCATCCTGGCGCCATCGCAAATGAATACGACATCGCGCGTCAAAGTTTTGCGGTTAGCGGCCATCGCGCGGGCAAGCGCGATCTGCGTGGCGGGCGAAAGCGCCTGAACCGTTCCTGGGGCGCGATCGGGCAAAATGGAGCATGCATCGTAATGGCCGAGGATCAGCAGCGCCTCTTCGCTCATTGCGGATTCATTCGCGCGCAACACGGCGATCAGCGTCGTGATTGGCAACCGTGCAAACTCGGCATGCGCGCGGATATTCATGCGCTCACCGGCATGCTGAAAAATTTCGCGCGAAGCGGCGAAACGCGGATAGTCCACCGGCTCGTCCGAGATCATCCCCCAGCCCGGCTGCGCGATCATGCTCCAGTTCGCCGCGTCGAGGCCGTCCAGATGCGAAACAATGACCGCGCGAAAACCAAGCGCAGCGAAACGCGTCCAATCGCAGCCGTAGTCGGGAATGATGCTTCCGTCCGCCGTGTCGATGAGCGCGATGCAACCGTCGAAGCGCGCGCGTTCATGCAGGATTTGCCCGGTGACAAGCACGAGTTCGCCGCTCAAGCCGTCCGGCGGCGTGGTCACGGGCTGCAAGTAATTCGGCAACAAGGGGAATAGTCCCACATCCGGCAGATTGCTCGTGCACTGCGTTGTGCGCGGCGCGGCGACGTCGCCATGCAGTTCGATGAGCTCAAGGCCGTCTTGCTCGAATGACTTGCGCAAATAATCGAGAGCGGCGGCATGACCCGGCTGGCCGATGAAGCGCGAACCCAACGCAAAGATCATCTCCTGTTCCCGCTCGACGGCGCGCCAGTCCATCGCCTCGCGCATGGCGGCGGAGTCGTAGCTGCGCGCGGCGGTTTGCGGCGGCTGATACTCCGGCGGGCGCCACAACGTGCTCCAGCCTGCGATCAAGGCTGTTGAACACGCGATCAAGAGCAGAGCGGCGATGAAATGTGCGGCGATGCGCTTCATGAGCAACCTATCAAAAGATCATCCCGACGCGCGGGACTTCGGGATGGCGCCAATACAGCCATGCGCTGATCAAGCCGAAGATTAAATGCGCGGCGAAGCTGGCTAATACGCAGCCGATGGCGAACGGCTCGACGCCCTGGCGGATGGCGCGAGCGCCGCCGATGCGTTGCGCCGCTACCCGCACAATCCAGGCGACAAGCACGCTGCCCCAAATGTATTCCATCATCGGCGTCATGCCGAGCGCAAAACCGGATGGATGCAGCCAGAATCCAGCGAAGATGCGCCGCAATGCGCCCAGCAGAAACGTGACGCCCGCGCCAAAAGCGAAGGCAAGACGCTCCTCACTGGCAGACTCTCCGCTGACTGGATTGCCTTCGGCGCGCACAAGCGCCATATTGAATGAATCGAAATCCATCGAACGATCACGGAAAACCCATGACGCGCCGAGATTTTCTCCGCCAAGTGCGTTGGCCGATGACAGAAAAAACCATCCGCCGAACAGCATGCCGCCCGCCGCGCCGATCATCGCGGCCAGCGCCAGGCGTCCGGCAGGCAAGCGCAGCCGTTCGCCCAGCGCCAGCAACTCGAGCTGCAATCCAGGCACGACAAAAAACAAGCCGGAAAACGCGATCAGCGACGTGAGCAGCAGCGTCATCGAGGCGTTGCGGCCGATTGCATCGATTCCGCCGATCAACGGGAGCAGCGCGAACACGCTGACTGGAACGAAAAAAGCGAACGGCGCTCCGCATTCAGCTCTTAAGCGCGCGGCAGCTGCGCCGACAAGCAACGCAATCCCTGCGATCAGCAACATGCCGCGCACACCGACGCCTTGCCAGGCGCCCCAGAGCAGCATCGCGATCACGCAAATGATAAGACCGGCCAGCCATGATGTTTGCCGCCGCGACATCATGGAATCATCCGCCGGCCGCGAGCGTTTGAGCCAGCGCCGCAAGGGAATCGCGGACGCCAGCGCCAGCGCGGCATAAGCGAGGAACGCGCCCAGTTGCTGTTGCGCCGGACGGGGGTAGTCTGGATCAACAGCCCAGCCTGTCGCTTCGCCGATGAAGTATTGCGCACGATATAGCGCAAAACCGAGCAGCAGCCCGGCGAGCATCTCCGTCGGCATCAAGGCCGACAGACCCAGGAACATCGCGGTGACAGTGAACGTGATCGTGGGCAGATGCTCGCCCTTCCACGTGCGCCCCCACGCCGCTCCGTTGAAAAAAGGATCGAGTTCCAGATAAATTTTCGCATCCGGCACGCTGACGTTGTAGCCGTGCCATCCGCATAGCAGGCGCCATGCCAGCGCGGCTCCGAAACTGATCCACATCGCGCGCGAGCGCCAGATAACTCCGCCGCGTTCACGCAATCCAAGCAGCTCCGCCGGAATCTGCGCCATCGGCAGCGCGCAATGTTCGCGGTCGATCCATTGCCGCCGGAGCAACGCCATGAAGCACAAGAGCATGCCGCTCATCAGCAACATCAACACGGTCCAAGCGACGACTGGCCGCAGCCACATTGATGGGATGTGGCCACCGAGCAGCCAGCGCGCGCCTGCCATGCTCAGCATGCGCTCCGGCGAGCGTTCCACATCCGTGCACAGCGCCAGGCGGTCCGCATCCGGCGCGTTGGCCGGAACGCTGCGGCGTCCATGTTGCAACGCCTCCAGCGCGCCCGCGGAAACCAACCGCGCGCCACGCGCTTCGAGTTCGCCTGTGCCGTCAAGACCGAGCTCAAGTGTGATGCGATTACGGATGCCGACAGGGAATTTCAGCCCATAACGGCCTTTGAAAATAAAATCGCCGGATGTCTCGCTGGATCGAAAAACTTCGATCGACTCGTCTTCCGCTTCATCGGCGAATGCGCGGCAATAGTAGTATGCGTCCGGCGCCAGCTCTTTCGCGCGCAATTCCACCGTCAGCAAATACGGTTCATCCGGAATCACGCCGCCTTCACTCTTCGTATCATCCGGATTACGCACAAGCAGTTCGATGCGCAAAGGCGCGTCATCCGTCACGGTTGCAGGTTCGAATGTCGCGATGCAATCGGCGCCATGCGGCCACAATCCAACCGGAACGTATTGCAGCAGTTCGAAATCCTCTGTTCGCGGCAAGGTGGAAAGATAGGCGCCGGCGAGTTTCCAGAATCCGCGCGAAGTCAGCGGCGCGGCGATGAGCATCGCAAACAGCGCGCAAAGTAGGGCGTCGCGCCGGAGGAGCGCATGCCATCCGAACGCGCGGCATACCGCATTCACCGCCAGCATCAGCAGAAAAATCAGCATCGCCGGCACAGCCAGGGCGTAATGCGAAGCGTTGCCTTGCGAGCCGTCCACGACTTCCCAGAACTGCGTCAGTCCAGCCGCGAACACGGTTCCCGCCAACGCCAGCGCCGCCAGCATCCACCAAGGGGAATGCCCGTTCGCTTCATCCGATTGTTTGTGGGGGCGCTCATTCATAAGCCGCATCATCCTCCGGTTCTCGCGTAAAAAATCAGATCTCGATGCGGCAAGCAAGCGAAAGCGCGCATCCAGCCTCAAGCAATCTTGTTTTAGTTTTGCTTGTTTACGGACATCGGGCAGCGTAAGATACGATCCAAAATGAACCATCCATTCGCAGCTTCAAGGCGCGATTATCCATGAACTCACAGGCGGAACAAGCCAAGACAATATACGTATTAGGCGTCGACGGCGGCGGCGCGCACACGCGCGCTTGCGTGATGGACGGCGCAGGCCGCGAACTGGGCCATGGCGCGGCGGAATCATCGAATCTGCGCGCGGTGGGTCTCGAAGCGGCCTGTGCGCAGATCCACGCGGCGATTCATGATGCAATCGCGGCGGCGAAACTGAGCGCGCCGCTGGACGCGATGCACTGCGCGCTGAGCGGCGCCGGACGGCTGGCGGACGCGGTGGAGATCCGCGCATTGCTGGAAGACTCACGTCTGGCGCATCGTGTGAGCGTGGGGCATGACGCGGAAGGTCTGCTGGCGGCGGCGAGCGTGCGAACGGGCATCGTGCTGATCGCCGGCACGGGATCGATTGCATGGGGCATGGATGAGAACGGCGAGCAATCGCGCGTCGACGGCTGGGGATCGCTTTTAGGCGACGCGGGAAGCGGATTCGCCATCGGACTGGCCGGCATTTGCGCGGCGCTGAAGATGTTCGATCATCGCAAAGCGGAAACATCGCTGCTGCAGGCCGCGTTGCAGTTCTACGCCGTGGCGGATCCCAGCGAACTTGTGGCGCTGCTGGCCACGCCAAATATCCCAAGGGGCAAGATCGCGGCGTTTGCGCGCGAGGTGTTTGCCGCGGCCGAAGCCGAAGACACTGACGCGATTGAGATCATTGAACGAGCCGCGCAGGAGCTCGCCGACATGCTCAGCGCCGTGCGAAGACGGTTGTTCGGCGAAGGGATGCGCGGCGTGCGCATCGCCGCGTCGGGCGGACTGCTGACGCATCATCCGGAGTTCTGGGAGGACGTGCGCACGCGGCATGCGGCTTTGTTCCCGGCGGACGAAGCGCGGCTGATCACAACCGGGATCGAATTGGGCGCGGCGCGTCTGGCCTTGCATGGGATGGGGATCGACTTGATGGACACCGAGCAACCGGCAGGAACGTCCGTTCGACCGGACATAACGGACTCGTCTGACGAATCCGGCATTCAAACTGCCGCCCCCCCAAATGCGCTGTTTGAACAGCTCGGACAATTGGCGACGGAGCGGCGGAATCCGGCCAGCATGCGGTTGGACCGGATGAGCGCGTTGGAGATCGTGCGGCTGATGAATCGCGAAGACGCCGGGATCGCGAGCGCCGTAAAACCGGCGCTGCCGCGCATCGCCGAAGCCGTGGACCGCATTGTGGAACGGTTGCATCAAGGCGGCCGGTTGTTTTATATCGGCGCGGGCACCAGCGGACGCCTGGCCATGCTTGATGCGGCGGAATGTCCGCCGACGTTCAGCGCGCCGACCGAACAGGTGCAGGGCGTCATCGCGGGCGGCGAAGCGGCGCTGACCGTGAGTCAGGAAGGCGCCGAAGACGACGAGGACGCCGCAGTGCAGGACTTGCAGGAAAGCGGATTGAACGCGGGCGACATGCTGGTGGGGCTGACAGCGTCCGGGCGCACACCGTACGTGCTGTCGGGGCTGCGGCACGCCCATGCGCTTGGCGCGGCGACGGCGATGATCTGCTGCAACCGGCTCACTGACGCGCCGGACGGTGTTGAGATCTTGATCGATATCGAGACCGGTCCGGAAGTGCTGACAGGATCGTCCCGCCTGAAAGCCGGCACAGCGCAGAAGATGATCCTGAACATGCTCACCACGGCGGCTTTTACGCGTCTGGGAAAAGTGTACGAGAACCTGATGGTCGATCTTCAGCCGAGCTGCGGCAAGCTCGTCGAGCGCTCCCGCCGTGTCGTGATGCAAGCCGCGCGCTGCGATTATGCCGCTGCAGTGTGGCTGCTCGAACAAACCAACGGCGACGTCAAAGCGGCGATTCTCTTGCATCAGAAACAACCATGAAATTCGCTTGGCGAATAAAAAACTCTCCGAAATAAACACGCCAAAATAAAAAAACCGATCCGCTTTTTTGCTGGATTTTACTCTTTTCCACACTCATCATAAATAGCTTCAAAGGACAGGCGCAGAGGCCTGTCTGTTTTGATATTTGGCGTTTTATCGAGGGCAAGACAGCAAATATGGACGCGAAGCACATTCGAAATTTTTGCATTATTGCGCATATCGATCATGGCAAATCGACGCTGGCCGACCGGTTGATCCAGCTCACCGGCGCCGTGGATCAACGGGAATTCCGCGATCAGCTGCTGGATTCGATGGACATCGAGCGCGAGCGTGGCATCACGATCAAGGCGCAGGCCATGCGGCTGACGTACAAAGCGAAAGACGGCGAGACCTACCAGTTCAACCTGATCGACACGCCCGGACACGTGGATTTCAACTATGAAGTGTCGCGCTCATTGGCGGCGTGCGAAGGCGCGCTGCTCGTAGTGGACGCGTCGCAGGGCGTGGAGGCGCAGACGCTGAATAATGTGTATCAGGCGCTGGACAACGATCTTGAAATTATTCCGGTGTTGAACAAGGCGGACCTGCCGGGCGCCGATGCGGAAGGAACGAAGCAACAGATCGAAGAAGTCATCGGCCTCGATACGGAACACGCGATCACGATCAGCGCAAAAACGGGCGCGGGCGTGCCGGAGGTGATGGAAGCCGTGGTCAGACATATCCCTCCGCCGTCGGATGTCGATCCCGACGCGCCGTTGCGCGCGCTGATTTTCGACAGCAAGTACGACACCTATCGCGGCGTGGTGTGCTATGTGCGGGTTTTCGAGGGCACGCTCAAGCGCTACGACAAGATCCGCATGATGGCCAAGGGCATGGATTACGAGGCGCTGGAAATCGGCTGGTTCAATCCGGATATGTCGCCCGAAAAGGAGATCGTCGCGGGCGAGGTCGGGTACATCATTGCGGGCATCAAGGAACTGAAGGACGTGCGCGTCGGCGACACCGTCACGCACGCCAGAAAGCCGGCATCCAAGCCGCTGAAGGGCTACAAGCCTTCCGTGCCGGTCGTCTTCGCCGGATTCTATCCGACGAACAGCGACGACTATGAAGACCTGAAAGACGCGATTGAGCGCTTGCAGCTCAATGACGCCTCGTTCATCAGCGAGGCGGACAACTCGCAGGCGCTGGGCTTCGGTTTTCGCTGCGGCTTCCTCGGCTTGCTGCACATGGAGATCATCCAGGAGCGCCTGGAGCGCGAATTCAACGTCAGCCTGCTGACCACGGCGCCCAGCGTGGCTTACAAGGTGACACTGCAGGATGGCGAACGGATCACGCTGGACAATCCGGCGCATATGCCCAATGCCGGCACGATTGCGAAAATCGAGGAGCCGATCATCCGGGCGACGATGATGCTGCCTTCGGAGTATATCGGCAACGTGATCCAGCTGGCGCATTCCCGGCGCGGCGTGCAAGTGGATATGAGCTACGTCGGCACGAAACGCGCGCTGCTGGTGTTCGATTTGCCGCTCGCCGAGGTGATTCTCGATTTTTACGACAAACTCAAGTCCTGCACGCAGGGCTACGCGTCGTTCGATTACGAGTTTCACGGATACCAGGAGGCGTCAATCGTCAAACTGGACATCCTGATCAATGGCGATGTCTGCGACGCGCTGTCGTTCCTGGTGCACAAGGACAACGCCTATTCGCGCGGCCGGGCGCTGTGCGAAAAACTCAAGGATCTGATTCCGCGCCAGCAGATTGTCGTGGCGATCCAGGCGGCCATCGGTGGCAAGGTGATCGCGCGCGAAACGGTGAAGGCGCTGCGCAAGGACGTGACCGCAAAGTGCTATGGCGGCGACATCACCCGCAAACGCAAGCTGCTGGAAAAGCAAAAGGAAGGCAAGAAGCGCATGCGGCAGGTGGGCAAGGTCAGCGTGCCGCAGGAAGCCTTCATCGCCGTGCTTAAAGTCGGCGACTAAATCCCATCACACCGCAAGCGCGCTGTTCAGGGAGCGGCAAAGATCCTTGATCTCGCGCACGCGCTCCCGCCCGAGATGGATCAGCGGAAAGACCGATTTGTTGTGCATCAACGGCTCGTCCAGGTCCACGATGCCGCGGCATGCCTCGCCGTCCGGCGTGCCGGGGATCGGCGAAAACTCCGACAACATCACCCGCAGCCCCAGCGAATGCGCATACTCCATCGACACGCGCACATTCTGCTCCGTGCCATGCGGATGCGCGAAGATCAGGTACGCCGTCGCGTTGCGCAGATCGGCGCCTGCCGCGCGCAGGTTCTCCATCGCCCGTTCCAACTCATGCGAATACACCTTGGCGCCATGCTTCTTCTGCCAGCCATCCGCCGACGACTCAAAGCCGAGATAAAACGTGCGGAAACCCGCGCTCACCATCGCGCCGGCGATCTCACGTGTGATGAACCGTGCGTTTAGCGCATTCGGTGTGTGCAAGTTCACGTGATGTCCGCGCCGCTGGATCTCATCAAGAAACGGCAGCAGAACTTCATCCGGCTTGTAAAGCAGCGCGTCGTCGTAAAACGCGATGTTGCGCGCGCCCAGCGACACGAGTTGCTTAAATTCGCGGATGGATCGCGAGAGGCCGCGTGATTCGAATCGCGGATACACTGACGGCACCGAGCAATACGTGCAGCGGAACGGGCAGCCGTCGGAGAGTTTCAGCACGCCGGTCTCCAGCGCGGGATACAGGTCGTAAAGGGGAAGTTCGTCTTGGTTCGGCGCGACACCAAGGAACTCCCATAATGGTCCGGCGTCCAATCCTTCGATGACAAGATCCGGTCCGAGCGAACGCGCATGCTGCGGGCAGAGCGTGGCGTACGCGCCGCCGAGGACAATCTTGCAGGCCGGTGAAAGGCGCCGTACGTCATCGATAACTTCGCGCACACCGGGATACCAGTACGTCATCACGGTCTGCACGAGGCAGAAGTCGAACGGCCCGCGCTCCTCGATGAACGTCTGGAACGCCTCGCACGGAACGCCCCAACGATGATAGCGCCGCTCCACGCCGCGATACACCTCCGGCCGCTCAATCTCGACGCTGTGGAACTTGCCGCGGCCCCATTCGCCGGATTTTGTCCGTTGACCTTCCTCCAGTGCCGGGTGCAGCCGGTCCATGTAATCGAACAAATGCAGCTCCGCCCGGCCGCGCAGCCGTCCAGCCACGCTCAGCATCCCATACGGCTTCAGCCAGAAATCATAAGCCGTAAAATCATAAACCGGTGGATTGACCAACAAAACTCGAGGCGTCATAAATCTCATCCCGAAAATAGAGCTGTAACTTTACTTAGCCGCACTGCCCGTTTACAGCAAAAAATATAATCACACAAAGACACGAAGGCACAAAGAATGAAAAATCGGTCCTCCGCGTCCCTGCGCCTCTGCGTGAGAAAATTTTTAGCACTCAAGGATGGTTGGTATTGATGAAATAAATGCCCTCATCCCATTTGATAAAATCGCGTTCGTTATAACGATCCGGTATAAAATCTGGCGGTCCTATTAACAATCCGATCGGTTGAATATGTCCACCGCCTTTATCTAGATTGAGATAGTATTGTCCATCGCGTATGCGTGATTTTCGCAAGTTTACGTGGTTTGGTTTAATCACTTGGTATGCCTGTTTTAATTCGGAAGGTATTTTTTTGTTAAAGTTTGATCCGGGTCTTACCTCATACCAACTTGGCAATTGAACGACGCCCTCTTTTCGTAATTCCTCCTGATGCATTTCAATGGCTGCCATCGCTTCTTGTTTAAGCGCTTCAAATCCTATTTCGCTTCGCACACGTTGCTTAAAACCCAACTGGAACATTGGCCACATGCCTGCTTTGCATGAAATGAGACCCAACAATCCCACGGTTCCAATTACAATTTGCCATCTTGTCATTTTACGCGCCATAGAGGCCATGACCACCAAAAGAAATAATTCGCAGAACAATACAAATAGAAAAAGTCTCATGAGCAATATAATGTCAAACCGACCCCACAAATATCCCACGGCGGGCATTGTCAGCCAGCAAGCTGCCGTTAATGATGGAATAAGCCATTGTAAAAAAGTTTTCTCAGCAGTGATCTGTGGGTTTGCATTGGATTGTTGGATGGATTCGTCCATGCGATGACACCATAACTCGTTTTGCGATTGATGTATTCAAAATATCATCAAAGAGACAGACATCAAACGATGAAATAAGTTTTGTTTTATTTCTCACGCAGAGGCGCAGGGGCGCGGAGAACCGATTTTTTCTTGTTTAATTCTCAACGTCTCCGCGTCTCTGCGTGAGATTTTTTGATCGGTTCTCTGTGAGGCTCTGTGTCCTCTGTGGTTTATATTGCCTTGACGCCTGCCGCGTACCACCGAATAATTCAAACCAGTTTACAGTGCTACATCATGCATGTCGGGGGAGCGGCGATGGACAGCGTATTCATGCAGAAAATTCAACGGGCCGTGGACGCCACGGGATCGCTGGTGTGCGTCGGACTCGATCTCGATCCGGAGAAAATGCCGGAGCGCTTCCGCTCCTTTCCGGACGGCTTCGCGGATTTCGCCAAGGCGATCATCGAGGCGACCGTGGACGCGGCGGCGGCTTACAAGCCCAACGCGGCGTTCTACGAGCGCTACGGCGCGGAGGGCTGGCGGCTGCTGGAGCGCATCCGCGAGTGGATTCCGGACGACCGGGTGGCGATCTGCGACGCGAAGCGCGGCGACATCGGCAACACCTCGCGGATGTACGCGCAGGCGATCTTCGAGACGCTGGGCTACGACGCCGTGACGCTCAGCCCGTACATGGGCCGCGATTCGCTCGCGCCGTTCTTCGAGTTCAGCGCGCATGGCAGCTTCGTGCTCTGCGCCACGAGCAATCCGGGCGCGGACGACTTCCAGACGCCGCGCGGGCTGCATCTCGACGTGGCGCGCAAGTGCGTGGAGTGGAACACAAAGGAGAACATCGGCCTGGTCGTCGGCGCGACGCGCACGGACTGCATGACCGAGGTGCGCAAGCTCACACCCGACATGCCGTTTCTCGTGCCTGGCATCGGCGCGCAGGGCGGCGATCTGGAGGCCGTGCTCAAGGCCGGCCTGAACGCCGGCGGCGGCGGCATGCTGATCAACGCCTCGCGCTCGATCCTGTACGCCTCGACCGGCGACGACTTCGCCGAAGCCGCTGCCGCCGAAACCATCCGCATGCGCGACATGATCCGCGCAGGAAGCCGTGGATTATAATCTCAGTTGCTCTAGATGGACACGGATGACGATTCAGGGGATTCCGCCGCTTCGGGTTTGCGCTCGACGGCGATCCAGCGGAAGCCTTGGCAATTGCTGCAGTAGCCGAAGGTGACTTTCCCGACGGATGCGGCTTTGATGCGGATGAGGCCGGCTTCTCCGGCGTCTTTGGTCTTGTTGCAGCGGGTGCAGCGGACCTGCCAGCCCGGAGCGTAGCCCTTCCCGCCTGTGGCGAGAGTCGCGAGATAAAGCGCCAGAAAGACCAGGGCGACGGCTGTCAACGGACCAAGCGTGACTAGCAGATGAAAGCACCAGGGCATGCTTGCAGGCCTCCTTTCTTATCGAAGCCTATCGATAAATAGCGACACTATTTTAGTTTTTCCTCTTGGACAGATCAATTATATTATAGTTTCAGAATAGGGCTGATTCATTTCGAATCGTTTCATTTTTTAGGAACCACTAAAAAAGATTCTCGCAAAGAGCACACTGAGCGCACTGGGATTAAAGGATTGTATTACGTGACTTATAGAATCAGTTCTTTGTGTCTTCGTATCTTTGTGGTGTATCTTTGAGGTTGCCGTTTGATACCTTTTGGATGGCGCCATTTTTTATCATATCGACAAACAGCATTACATTTCCGGTTAAAAAATGAATGATCCCATGATTAATACAGGGAAGTTGATATCGTTGTCTCTGATTCCAAAGATAAATGTCAAAACCGCGCCCGCAAACCATAGAATCCATCCGGTTATTTTCAGAATCATCGTCTTTCCCTTTGCTTGGATAAATAAGTGTAATTGTATCAGACATCATGTCAAAAAGCAAGCAACGCGAAATTGCCGGTTGATTTTTCCGGCTGGGTGCGGTCTGCTTGGATTTCCAAGAGCGGGTCTGTGTGACATCGTTTTTCGTCCAGCCTGGGCCGATGAATCCGGCCACGCAACAAATCTTTTCGCACCGGGAGCGCGGCGTGCCTCAGCGTGAATTTGTACATCTGCATACGCATTCGGAGTTCAGCCTGCTGGACGGGATGAACCGGATGGGCGCGCTGGCGGGACGTGTGAAGGAACTCGGCATGCCAGGCCTGGCGCTCACCGATCACGGCAACCTGTTTGGCGCGCTGGAGTTCCAGAAGGCGATGAAGGGCGCGGGGCTGAAGCCGATCATCGGCTGCGAGGTATACATCACCCTGGGCAACCGCAAAGACCGTAACAAGGAGGACCGGCGATATCACACCGGACTGCTCTGCAAGAATCAGCAGGGTTACCGCAACCTGTGCAAACTCGTTTCGCTCGCGTATACAGAGGGGTATTATTACAAGCCGCGCATCGACCTGGAACTGCTCGCGGCGCACAGCGAGGGGCTCGTGGCGCTGTCCGGATGCTTGCAGGGGCCGCTGCCGCAGGCGATTCTGGCGAACGGCAGCGCAGGCACATCCGACACTGAGCGCCGGGTGCATGAAACAGTGGACTCGTTCCGGCAGATCATGGGCGAGGGGAATTATTTCCTCGAAATCATGGATCACGGGTTGGAGCCGCAGAAAATCGTCACTCGTGCGATCCTCGAGCTGCGGAAAAAACACAACCTGCCGCTCGTGGCGACGAACGACGCGCATTACCTGACGCGCGAGGACAGCCAGCCGCATGACGTGCTGCTGTGCATCGGCACCGGCTCGCTGGTGCATGAGAAGGAGCGCCTGCGCTATAACACGGACCAGGTTTACCTCAAATCTCCGGATGAGATGTGGGAGCTCTTCGGCGAAATTCCCGAGGCGCTGACGAACACGCTGCGCATCGCCGAAATGTGCGACGCCAAGGTCATGTGCGCCGAGGGGCACGAGCTCTATCCGCATTATCCGTCCGTGCCCGAAGGAACGGACGCCGCGTCCTACCTGCGGCAGCTGGCGGTGGATGGTTTGCGCGAGCGCTTGGGCGGCGAGATTCCGGCGGAGTACGGCGAGCGTCTTGATTTTGAATTGAACGTGATTCACAACACGGAATTCGATGATTACTTTCTCATCGTCTGGGACTTCATTAATTTCGCGGTGAAGCACAACATCCCTGTCGGTCCCGGACGCGGCAGCGGCGCAGGCAGCGTCGTGGCGTGGAGCCTGAAGATCACCGACCTCGACCCTATCGAGCACGGCTTGTTTTTCGAGCGTTTCCTGAATCCCGAGCGCATCGAGCCGCCGGACTTCGACATCGACTTCTGCATCAACCGGCGCGGCGAGGTGATCGAGTACGTGCGGCAAAAGTACGGAACGGAAAATGTGGCGCAGATCGTGACGTTCGGCACGCTGAAATCGCGCGCGGCGGTGCGCGACGTAGGGCGCGTGCTGGACATTCCGCTGGCCAACGTCGATCGCGTGGCCAAGATGATCCCCACCATCATCCAGTTGCCGCATAACGTGGAGCAAAAACTCGACGACGCGCAGAAGAAAAAAGAAACCAAGCCGATCCTGGAAAACGCGCTGAAGTACGCCAAGGATTTGCGCGAGGCGTACGAGTCCGACATGCCGGAGCGTACGCGCGAGCTGATCGACGCGGCGATCAAGGTGGAAGGGCTGCATCGCCACACCGGCATGCATGCGGCGGGCGTGGTGATCACCGACCGCCCGCTGAACGAAATGATCCCGATTTTCAAGACGCCCGCCGAACCGGAGCTGATCACGCAATTCGAGATGAAGAACGTGACCGAGGTCGGCCTGCTGAAGATGGATTTCCTCGGACTGAAGAACCTCACCGTGATCGACGAGGCGATGCAGATGATCGGGCGGATCCACGGCCGCAAGATCGACTGGGCGGAGATCGGCTACGACGATCCGCCGACGTATCAGCTCATCGCGCGCGGCCAGACCACCGGCGTGTTCCAGCTTGAATCCGAAGGCATGAAGAAGGTCTGCCGGCAGCTCAAGCCGACTTGCTTCGGCGACGTGGCGGCGGTGATCGCGCTGTACCGGCCCGGGCCGATGCAGTTCATCGACACCTTCGTGGAAAACAAACACAAGCCGGACAGCATTCAGTACCTGCACCCGAAACTCGAACCGATCCTGAAGGAGACCTACGGCATCATCGTGTATCAGGAACAGGTGATGCAGATTTCGAATAACCTGGCGGGCTTCAGCCTGGGTCAGGGCGACATCCTGCGCAAGGCGATGGGCAAGAAGAACGCCGCGCTGATGGAGAAGATGCGCGTCGAATTCATCGAAGGCTGCAAGAAGAACGAGATCAGCGAAAAGATCGCGCAGGAAATCTGGAACCAGATGGAGAAGTTCGCGGCATACGGCTTCAACAAGTCGCACACCGTGGCGTACGCCGTGGTCTCGTTCCGCACGGCCTGGCTAAAGGCGCATTACCCGACGGAATTCATGGCCAGCCTGATCACGCACGACATGGGCAATCTGGATAAAATGCCGGTGTACTTTCAGGAATGCAGCGACATGGGGATCCAGATTCTGCCGATCGACATCAACACGTCGCGCGCCACATTCACGCCGGACGGCCGCAACATTCGCTTCGGGCTGGCGGCGATCAAGAACGTCGGGCGTGGCGCCATCGACGCCATCGTGGACGAGCGCGAGGCGCATGGGCCGTTTGCGGACTTCAAGGATTTCGCCGCGCGCGTGGACTCCAAGGCGATGAATTCACGCATGATCGAAGCGGCGATTCGCGTCGGCGCATTCGACGCGCTGGGCGCGCACCGCGCGCAGCTGATTCAGTGTTACAGCGCGATCATGGAACTCGCCGCGCATGTGCGCGCGGAAATGGAATCCGGACAAGGCTCGTTGTTCGACGACCTGGGCGACGACGAAGGCGGCGGCACCGCGCTGGAGCAATTCGAATATCCCGAACTGCGTCATTGGCATCGCCGCGAGATGCTGGAAAACGAGAAGGAACTCACCGGCTATTACCTTACGGGGCATCCGCTGGAGGATTATCGCGGCGACTTCGAATCATTTTGCAATTGCAATGCGCTGGAGCTGAAAGACCTGCCGAAGGATCGCGGCGTCGTTTTCATCGGCATCGTGCTGCGTGTGATCAAACGCGTGGACCGCAAGGGCAAGGAATTCGCCTTTATCGAAATGGAGGACTTCACCGGCGCGGCCGAGGTGACGTGCTTCAGCGATGTCTATTCCGCCGCGCGCGATGTGATCCTGAAGGATGAGATTCTCGCCGTGCGCGGGCGCGTGGACACATACGGCGAACGGCACAAGATCATGGCCGATGAGGTCATGCCCGTCGAGCATTTCCGGCTGCGTCATGCGCGCGAGGTGCATCTGCGGCTGGAGCCGGACGAGTTCACCTCCGGCACGCTGCAGCGCGTGCGGGAAGCCGCGGCCGAGTATCCGGGCGACGCGCCGGTGTATTGCCGCCTGCCGCATCCTGACGGCGGCTTTATTGTGCTTGGTGAATCCGATCCGCCGCGAGTCAAACCGACGCAGGATTTCCTCAACGCCATGCAGAGCCTGAATCTGACGCGTCCTTTTTGCTTCCAGACGTGATTGACAGAGTATCGAAGCTGGTTGGAGAGCGGACCTTAGTCCGCCGCCGAAGAATTAAATCCGCTCAGAAGGAGAACGACAAATGAGACGTTGGACCATCATTACCGTGATATTGGCCATTATTATCTTTGGGAGTGAAACCATGCAGGCGCGGACATTCTGGCTGGATGAATTGGATTTGAGTAAAATGAAACAGGGATGGGGTGAAGTGGGAAGGCGCCGTTCCGTGGGCGGCAATCCGTTGCGCATGGGAGGCCATGAATATCAACGAGGGATCGGGACGCACGCAGAAAGCGTGTTCATTATCCGGATCGCTGGGCAGGCGGCGCGCTTTCAAGCGACAATCGGCGTTGATGATGAAGTGAACGACAGAGGAACTGTCCAATTCCTGGTGTTTGGCGACAAGCGCGAGTTGTTCAACAGCGGCGCCTTGAAAGGCGAAGATGAACCCAAAGCGATCGATCTCGATGTGACGGGAATCGATGAACTAGCGCTGATTGTTGAGCCCGCTGATTTTGGCATTACATTCGACCATGCCGACTGGGCTGACGCGCGGCTAGAACTGGAAGGCGACGATCCGAAAGCCCTTCCAATACCCGAGGAATCCGCTGAGATTCTTACGCCTCCCGCGCCCAAGAGTCCGCGGATCAATGGCGCTCGAATCTATGGCGTCCGGCCCGGCTCCCCGTTTCTTTATCGCATTCCCGCCACGGGCGAACGGCCGATGCGTTTTTCCGCGGCCGGTCTGCCAAAGGGATTGGAATTGGATCCGGACACGGGCGTGATCGCCGGACGGATTATAAGCAAAAAGCATCGGATGTATCAGGTTGTCTTTCGGGCGAAAAATAAATTGGGCAAGGTCGAGCGCGACTTCCGCATCGTCGTCGGCGATCGTATCGCCCTGACGCCGCCGATGGGCTGGAACTCCTGGAACTGCTTCGCTCACGCGGTCTCCGCGGACAAAGTCAAGGCTGCGGCCGACGCTATGGTCTCCAGCGGATTGGTCGATTACGGCTGGACGTACATCAATATTGACGATTTCTGGCAGGTGCAGCCAGACAGCGATGATCCCACACTGCAAGGCGACGCGCGCGACGAGAACGGAAATATCCTGCCCAATCCACGCTTTCCCGATATGAACGGGCTGGTCGATTATATCCATTCTCTCGGATTGAAAGCGGGAATCTATTCCTCGCCGGGTCCACTGACCTGCGGAGGCTGCATCGGCAGTTATGAGCACGAAGTGCAAGACGCTCAAAAATATACGCAATGGGGCTTCGATTACTTGAAATACGATTGGTGCAGTTATGGCCAAATTGCGGAAGATCAAAGTCTTTACGAATTGATGAAGCCATACATCACAATGCGCGATGCGTTGCTCGCACAGGATCGTGACATTGTATACAGCCTTTGTCAATACGGCATGGGCAATGTGTCCGCCTGGGGCGATGTGGTCGGTGGAAATTGCTGGCGCACAACCGGCGACATTCGCGATACTTGGGACAGCATGGCCGACATCGGTTTCCGACAGAACGGACTGGAGCATTTCGCCAAGCTCGGCGCCTGGAACGATCCCGACATGCTGGTGGTGGGTCAGGTCGGCTGGGGGCCGAACCTGCATCCCTCGCGACTCACGCCAAACGAACAATACACGCACATCAGCCTCTGGTCGCTGCTAGCTGCGCCGCTTTTGATCGGCTGCGACATGACCCAACTGGACGGTTTTACGTTCAACCTGCTGACCAATCACGAAGTGATCGACGTGAACCAGGATCCGCTGGGCAAACAAGGCCGCCGCGTGAGCAAGGACGGCCCCCTCGAAGTTTGGGTCAAGCCCCTGGAAGACGGCTCGATTGCCGTGGGATTGTTCAATCGCGGATACTTCGCGATGACTGTCAAGGCGAAGTGGCGAGACTTGGGCGTCAAAGGCCGTCAAATCGTGCGCGACCTCTGGCGGCAAAAAGACTTGGGAGAGTTTCAGAATCAATTCAGCGCGGAAATACCATGCCATGGGGTTATGTTCCTTCGATTGCGCGCTGCAAATTAAACTGGTATGAATTTGTGATATGACGCGATAACCATGCTTTCACCACAAACAATTGACGCTCACCGGTTCATCGGACTATAAATTCTACGATGACCCGATCAATCGATCCAGGAGAGATAATCATGAAAGCACTGCGTAGTTTGATGATCATATGCTCCTGCACGCTTATTACGTATCAGGCAAGAGCGCAGGAGACCGCGGATGCTGATTCCACGGCGATGCTGAAGACCATCGAGGACACCAGCATAATTCCGGAAGGCTACGACGCGCTGATCTATGGCGCGCTGCAGGATGTGAAGGCGCTGCCGGCCGGCGCCAAGGATTGGGTGGCCGTGGAAAAGCCCAGCGCGCTGAAGACTGGCAGCGAGGTGCTGACGGCGCAGGGCAAGACGAAAATCCGGCTGCGCGGCAACGGCCAGGTGCGGCTTCCTCCGGACAGCCATGTGGCGATCTCCACGACGGAGCAGGGGAACGTGATGATCACGTTGAAAAAGGGCAAAATCTGGAATTCGATGGCGGCGGAGGAAGGCCGGAATTACGTGGTGCGAACGCCGGAGATCGCGGCGGGGGTGCGCGGCGCGTTGTTCGTCGTGCAGACCACGGATGACGGCTCGCGGTTCGCCGTGTTCTCGGGCCAACTGAAACTGGCGAACCGGGAAGATCCGCAAAATCCGATCACCGTGCCAGCGGGAAAGCAGGTGCTTGTGCACAAGAACGGAGCGGTGTCGCAGGCTGTGCCGGTCACAGCGGATGAGCGCGAGGAATGGGACGAGTGGGATCAGTGGGCGGCCGAGGTGCATGAGCAGATCGGCAGCAAGTTCGTGTTCGGCGGACAGGCCATCGACAATCTGGCGAAGCTGAACGCGATGGATCAGCAGGCGGTGGAGGCGATGGCGCAGGAGACGGCCGTGAACCGGGCGGCGGAGCGCGCCGACGTACAGGTGCGCAATTACGCCGAGGCCTTCAAGAAACTGATTCTGGATATCGGCGTGCAGCCGACCGAGGAACAGGGCTTCGCGGCGCTGGTGCAAAACGTGGGCCAGTGGCCGAACTGGAAAGGTCCGTATATTAATGACGATCCGAGCACGCTGCCTCCGGTCGATCAATGGGCGCAGCCGTTGCGTTATGTCGTGCTGGTGACGCCCGGCGGCACGGAGTATTATGCCGTGGTCAGCAGCGGCCCCGACCGCCGTTTCAGCAAGGGCAAAGCCGACGATCTCCAAACCATGGTTGGCAAGAAAAAATAGCAATTGGTTCAAATCGTTACTTTTGCGCCTTTGCGTCTTTGCGTGAGATCTATTCAATCCACGCAAAGACGCAAAGGCGCAAAGTTTTTTCAGTTGAAGTATTTATTTACACACTCAGAATCAGAGCATTGCACGACGAATCTCTAAAGTAATGTCCGCATGGGAAGAGAACACAGCCGAGGGCGGCTGTGCCACATTCAAAAGATGCGGACAGAACTTTTAGAGATGTTTCAGAATTAAGGAAGTTCAAGGTATGTTCGACGAATTGCTGAAGGCTGCGGTGGAACAGCTGATCACGGGAGCGACGGGGCAGGCGGCGCGGATCGTCGATGATGTATCCTGCGGCGGAGGATGCATCAATGACGCGCGCACGCTGCTGCTGGCGGATGAGCGCAAATTTTTTCTGAAGTCCAACGCCGCGCCGCTGACGGAGATGTTTCAGCGCGAGGCGGAAGGGCTGAACGCGCTGGCCGACGTGGAGCAGATTCGCGTGCCGCGCGCGCTGGGCGCCGGCGGCGGAAGCAACAGCAATTCGGGCGCCATTCCGCACATCGTGATTGAGCACATCGAGACCGGGCGTCCAGGTCCGGGATTCATGGAGGACTTTGGCCGCCGTTTCGCCTTGCTGCATCGCCATTCACAGGGAACGCGCTTCGGCTCTGAACATGACAATTACATCGGCGCCACTCCGCAGCCCAACGGCTGGCGGGAGAGCTGGGCGGATTTTTGGCGCGAGCATCGCCTGGGATATCAATTGCAGCTTGCCCGACAGAACGGCCATTGCGATTCGCGGATGCGGCGGCTTGGCGACCGGCTGATGGAACGGCTGCCCGAGCTCATCGGCTTGAATGAGCCGCCCTGCCTGTTGCACGGCGATCTTTGGAGCGGCAACTTTCTTTGCGCTTCAGACGATGCGCCGGTGTTGATCGATCCCGCGGCGTACTACGGCCAGCGCGAGGCGGACCTGGCGATGACGATGCTTTTCGGCGGTTTTTCTCCGGCCTTTTACGAGGCGTATCAGGAGGTCTGGCCGTTGGCCAACGGTTGGTGGAATCGCATCGAGATTTATCGTTTGTACCATTTGATGAATCATCTCAACCTGTTCGGCGTCAGCTATCGCAACGAGTGCATGGACATCCTGCAGCGCTACGGCGGCTGAGCTCGACTGAGACGCAATTTTCATAGATCAAGGAAGCAACCCGCAAGATGACTGAAGCACTGTTTCAAGAGATTCTGATGGCGCGGCGCCGCGTGTATGCGGCGTTTGAGCCGACGCCGTTGCAGCGTTTGCAGACAGCGGCGATCGAGGGAGAGGTTTTCGTCAAGCGCGAGGATCTGTCGCCGATTCATTCCTACAAGTGGCGCGGCGCGTTCAACCGGATGAGCGTGCTGACGGACGAGGAGCGGGAGCGCGGAGTCGTCGCGGCGTCCGCCGGCAATCATGCCCAGGGCGTGGCGGTGGCGGCGAGCAAGATGCATGTGCGCGCAAAAATCTATATGCCCGTGTCCACGCCGCGCATGAAGCAGCTGGCCGTGCGACAGTGCGGCGGCGAATGGGTCGAGGTGGCGCTGCGCGGCGACGATTACAACGCGTCGTGCGAGGAGGCCAGCTGCGTCTGCCGCGAACAGGGCCTGACGTTCATCCATCCTTACGACGACCTGCTGACGATGGGCGGCCAGGGCACGCTGGCCGATGAAATCGTGATGAGCGGCCAGGGTCCGTTTGACACGGCGTATCTGCAGATCGGCGGCGGCGGCATGGCGGCGAGCGTGGCCTGCTGGCTCAAGCGCTATTATCCCGGCATCCGCATCATCGGCGTGGAAGGCGAGGAACAGGCGTCGATGAAAGCCGCAATTGAGGCGGGCAAAGTAGTCGAGTTGCCGCATGTCGATCTTTTCTCCGACGGCACGGCAGTGAAAAAAGCCGGCGAGCTGACGTATCCCTTATGCCGCGATTTGCTTGATGACATCATCACGGTGAGCAACGAGGAACTTTGCGCGGCGATCCAGCTTTGCTGGGAGGCGCAACGCTGCATCCCGGAACCGGCCGGCGCGATGGGTCTTGCTGGATTGCTTCAGCAAAAGGATCAGGCGCGCGGGAAACGCACCGTTTGCGTGATCTGCGGTTCGAACATGGATTTCGGCCAGTTCAGCTGGATCGCGCGGCATGCCGGGATCGGCGCGGCGATGCGGCGTTTTTATCGCTTTGAGATCAGCGAAGCCAAAGGCTCGATGCTGCGTTTGTTCGAGGCGTTCGGCGGCGCGAACATCATCGAGATGCAGTATGGCAAGACGCACAACGAAAGGGCCTGGCCGGTGATCGGGCTTGAGGCCTCGCCGGAGGAAATGCATCTCATTCTGCAGCGTTGCGAGACGCTGCAAATCCCGCACGAGGATGTGACGGCCGAAGAGGATGTGGAGTTCCGCATCATCAACTACGAACCGGCCCTGATGAAGGCGCCGTACTTTTTCAAGGTCGAGTTTCCCGAGCGCGCGGGCGCGTTGCGCGATTTCATGCGGAAGGTTCAGGGGCTGGCGAGCCTGTGCTACTTCAATTACGTCTACAGCGGCGAGCGCATCGGCCGCGCGCTGCTGGCGTTCGAGTTCGATTCCGAGGAGCTTCGCGCGCAATTCCAGCATGCCCTGCGCAACTGCGGCCTGGTGTATTATGAAATCCAGGAACGCGCGCTTCGACGCATGTTGTGATTTTATCATGCCCATCAGCGGTGCGATGCAACGAACGCTGGAGACTTAAGTGTAGTAGCGCGTGTTTTGATTGCTGCTGGAGCGCAGCATATCGAACATGTCGAGCGATTTGCCGGTGCCGAGGACGATGGCCGTCTCCGGGTTATCAGCGAGCCGCACATTCATTCCTGTCTCGGCTTGCAACAGGGTGTCCAGTCCGCGAAGTTGCGAGCCGCCGCCGGCCATCACGATGCCGGTGTTCAGAATGTCCGCCGAGAGTTCCGGCGGAGTTTTCTCCAGGCAGCTTTTGACGGCTTCAACGATCTGACTGACGGGCTCCATCAGCGCCTCGCGCACTTCCTCGCTGCTGATTTCGATGGTGCGCGGCAATCCGGCCACGAGATCGCGGCCTTTGATCGTCATGGATTCCTCTTCGTCGAGCCGGTCGGCCGATCCGATTTGAATCTTGATTTCCTCGGCGGTGCGCTCGCCGATCATCAGGTTGTATTTGCGTTTGATGTGCTGGATGATCGCATTGTCCATCTCATCGCCGGCCACGCGCACGCTGCGCGAGATGACGAGTCCGCCGAGGCTGATCACGGCCACTTCGCTGGTGCCGCCGCCGATGTCGATGATCATGCTGCCGGCCGCTTCGCTCACGGGCAGACCCGCGCCGATAGCGGCGGCCATGGGCTCCTGGATGATCTCCACTTGCTTGGCGCCGGCCTTGAGCGCGGAATCCTTCACGGCGCGCTCTTCGACGCCGGTGATGCCGCTGGGAACGCAGACCACCACGCGCGGCTTGAAGAACTTGCCATGCCCGCGCTTGGCCTTGCGGATGAACTCCGTCAACATTTTCTGGGTGATCTCAAAGTCGGCGATCACGCCGTCCTTCAGCGGCCGGATGGCGACAATATGGCCCGGCGTGCGGCCGAGCATTTTTTTCGCTTCCGTGCCTACGGCTTCCACCCCGCCGGTGTTGCGGTTGATTGCGACGACCGATGGCTCGCTAAGCACGATGCCGTGCCCGCGCACATAGACGTAGGAAATCGCCGTCCCGAGGTCGATGGCGATATCGAGAGAAAACAAGGAATGTAAAAATCGCTGGATCATGGATGCCACGTCCTCAAATTAAATATTGTGGCGCTCCGGCGCGTAATACGCCAATGCCCATTCATGCGCTTGGGGCGCCATGTTTTAATGCAACTGAAATCCTTTTCCAAGTTGGAATTTTGCGGATAATAAATGAGTTTCGCAAGGTAAAGTTGAATTCCTTCGAATTTTTTCGCGCGTGTTTTCACAATGCCCGCCGAATATTGCCGATGCTCTATTTCGGAATGCATCATCGAGTCAGCTGTCTGAATTTCAGACACGGGCTGGCGCTGGATTATTTTTCTAATTCCAATGCCCTGGCGAAAATTCGTCAACATCCCGCTGCACATGGCAGAAGCGATCTGGTATGAATCCTTATCGAAATCGGGATCGGGATCGCCATCGATTCAAATGAATCCATCCGATTATCGATACCGATCCCGATTTCGATACCGGTTGCGATACAGAAAAACAGAACGGGACTCTCAATAAGTTTCCCAAGCGCATGGATCATTGCATGGGTTCACATTGACAGATGGCGACGATTATGAGCATTCTTAGCCCAGAACAATGATGCAGGCGGAATTGAACGAAGCATGACGGATTCACGGCCGATACTGGTATTGACCACGGAGCCGTTGCCTTTGCCGGGGCGCTCGGTTACTGGCGCGGGCATGCGCGCATGGGGATTGGCGCAAGGCTTGCGCGCGCGCGGACTCGATGCCGTTGTGGCGATGCCTGTTCCAGCGGGCGATCCGCCGGACGCGAAAACGTTGCAGCAACATGGCGCGGCGATGTTCAAACGCGCGGAGCTGAACGCGTTTGCGCGCAAAATGAATCCGTCGGCGGTGGTGTTGCAGCATTGGGGATTGGCGCGCGAGCTGGGCGATGTGGACGCGCCGCTGGCGATTGATCTGGCCGGACCGCATCTGCTGGAGCGGCTTTACTGGGAATCGCCGGATCCGGAACAGGATCGCATCGAGAAGATCGGCGCGCTGAGCCGGGCTGACTTCGTCTGCTGCTCCGGGGAATATCAGCGGCATTACTTTCTGCCATTCCTCAGCGAGGCGGGATGGGACGTGACGCTGCGCGATGCGCTGCCGGTGATTCCATACTCGCTCGATCCCGCGCTGCCGCAAGCGGGCGAACGCGATCCTTTCACGCTGGTTTACGGCGGCTATTTTTTGCCATGGCAGGATCCCTCGATCGCGCTCGAAGCGTGCCTTGAGGCGATGGATGAGGCTGGCGCGGGCCGATTGGAGTTTTACGGCGGGATGCATCCGCAACTGGATGTTTCCGGCGGCAAGTTTGAGCCGCTGCTTGAACGGCTCGCGGCGCATCCGCGCGTGACGATGTGCGGCCCGTTGCCGTTTGACGCGCTGACGCAACGCTATTGCCGGGCGGGATTGGCCGTCGATCTGATGGCGCGCAATCCGGAGCGGGAGCTGGCCTTCACCACGCGCACGCTGGTTTACCTGTGGTGCGGCCTGCCTGTGCTGTATAACGACTACAGCGAGCTGTCGTCCTGGATCGAACGCTACGGCGCGGGCGCAACGCTCAATCCGGAAGATCCTGCGGCAGTGAAGCGCGTCATGCTGGAATATTTGCGAGATTCTGCGGCATGGGATGAGCGGCGCGAGGCGGCGCGGCGTTTGATGCGCGAGCAATTCGACTGGACCAAGACCATCGATCCCTTGGCTGCGTGGTGCGCCGATCCCAAGCCGCGTGCGAACAAAGAGCTATCCGGGCAAAACAGTGGCGAGCAGACTCGCCGCCTGCTGCAGCAGACCAAAGACGAACTGCAAAAAACACGCAGCGAGTTGGAAACGTTGCAAGGCAAATGGCATGTTCGGCTAGCGCGAAAAATGCACGGCTGGGCGCCGTTGCTCGCGCCGCTGGTTTGGCTGGCATTGACGCCGTTGGCCTGGATTGTGCGCCGCGAGTTGCGGCGCGGCGAGAGCGAGTGAAGTCCGGTCACTGGGGGCGGAACTCTCTTCAGCTACGGAGGTGACAATCTCTTTTATCATGGCTCCTGATCAGCGCTGAAAGCGCTGAGTATCACAGCCCAGGCCAGAGCGTAGGCCGCGAAGCGGCCGTGAGCGCCGGCCTGGGTCAAAGGCCAAAGCATCCCAGGCTGGCGGGATTTTTGCCCCGCAAAAATCATGACAGCCGTTTGAGGCGTTCGTAGCTTAAGAGAGTTGCGCCCGATCACTGACATTCGAAATATTTTGTCTTGCCGAAGTTTTCCGGTCGCAGGATATAGCGGTCGTTGTGTTTTCGCGACGGATCGGATTTACGCCGCCCCCGGCGATGGGCGATTATTTCAGGGAGCCGCACAATGGCGCGGAAGAAGCCGCACATTCCACTGACGCCGCGCCCTTGCAGCAAATCGCGGCCGTAAACCCAGGGAAGCGCCGCAATATGGCGCAGAATCAAGGCGGGATCGTCGAGGTTGAGCCAATTGAAGAAAAGACGGTTGCGTTCGATGAGCTGTTCGCGCTTGCTGAAAGCAACCAAGCGTTTCATGGACGCCTGCCCAAGATGATCGGCGGCCGCCGCAGGCTCGTACAATACTTCCCAGCCGCATTTCACCGCACGCCAGGACAAGTCGTAATCCTCCCAGTATCCTGGATGAAAAAGCGTATTGAAGCCCCCAAGCCGCAGAAACAATTCGCGGTTGTATACCGTGGAGCCGCCTTGCGGAAACACAGTCGGGCAACGTTCCTGCGGATCCGACCAGACTTTGCCCACTCCGCCGCGCCGCCAGGCGGCGTCCATACATAAATGATTAGGCGATCCATCATTCCAGTCGATGGTTTTCGCGCCGACCGCAAACAAGGGCGGCGCGTTCTCAGGGCGTTCTTCAAAAAACGCGGCGACCGCCCTGGCGACAAACTCCTCCGGGACTTTCATGTCGTTGTTCATCATCAGGATCAGGCGGCCTTGCGCGGCCTGCGCGCCGGCATTGCTGGCGCCGGCAAAGCCGAGATTGCGCGGGTTGCGCAGCAGACGCGCCTGGGGAAACTTCTCCTCGACCAATTCCGCGGAGCAGTCGGTGGACACGTCGTCCACGACGATCAGTTCAAACGGCTTGCCGCAAGCCTCGCCGGACTTCCACAAGGTCGAGACGCAGTCCTCGATAAAATCCTTGCCGTTCCAGTTGGCGACCACGATGGAGATTTCAGGAGTCATGAGTTGTGCGATTGATCCGCGATGAATTGAAAAGGGACGGGCTGAATGGCTTGATTATCAGCCGTGCGCCGTTAAGGTCGCAAGCATTAATTCCTTACGCCATATAACAGCGTTACGTCAAACACCGGAATGATCATTTGGGGCTGGACAAGAAAGGCGGCTCTGAGTTTCAAGTAAAGTCACTGATTTATGACAGAGAAGTTTGGGATTTAACGCGAGGGGATCGAGTGAAGAGTAATCGATACACAGCGGCGTCGGGTTTCACGCTGATCGAACTGCTGATCGTCGTGCTGATTCTCGCTATCCTGGCGGCGGTCGCGCTGCCGAATCTGCTCGAATTCCAGACGCGCGCCAAAACCGCTCGCGCTCGCGCCGACATGCGCAGCATCGCCACGGCCCTGGAAGCATACGCCGTGGAACATAACGATTTTCCGCCCAACGGCGAATACGGCACGCTCTCTTTTCACATCACCACGCCCATTTCGTATATCTCCACCAATTACCTGATCGATCCATTTGCGGATAAGGAATATGACGTTTTCTACGGCGAGCTGCGGCAGCGTTATACATACACGAAAGTCGTCACGGAAGATGAATTTTGGAGTCTGTTTTGGAGCGCTCAGCCGCTGCCTGGAGCGGAGGCGGTGGACAGCGACAGTTCGTGGGGCAATTACAATCCAGGCGCATTCGACCGCTATGGATGCTGGCGGCTGGTGTCGATGGGGCCCGACACGGAATATGAGGACGCCTCCATTCCCGCAGGACCGTTCAATATCAATCCGCTCGGTTTGAACGGCTCCGACATCCCCTACGATCCGACGAATGGAACGGTGAGCTTTGGCAATATCCTGCGCTTCCAAAACCATCCGGAGGGCATCGTACCGGCGCACTAATCCGGCCTTCTCATCGCGAATGGATCAATCGTAATCATCGCGATCAAGGCCGGGAGCGCTGACAATGCAAATGAATGCATCTCCTAACCCGCATTTCTCACCACTCAGCACGTTCTCGGCTGTGAGAAATTATTACACTTGCTCTTGCTCGTGCTCTTGCTCTTCTTGCCCAACCATACACTGTATTTTTGAGCGAGAGCAAAAGCAAGAGCAAGAGCAAGAATATTCGGTCTCAAGCACGATACAATGACAATTTAATTCACCGTGGTGAGAAGACCGGGCTAATCAATTCCGATCCCGATAGCGATAGCGATAGCGATAGCGATTTCGAATGAGGATGGCGCTTAGTTTGCGTTGAATGTTCCTACGCGGATCACGTCTCCGCGGCTGGTCAGACCGTTCGTCGGATCATACACCGATCCGGGATTTTTTTGCAGTTCGTCTTCCACGCTGATGAAGGTCTCCAGGTCGATGTCCACGCGTCCATCCGGCCCCACGCTCCGGAGCGCCCACCGCATCGTCATATCGTCCGGCATGTAAGCTTGGTATTGATAATGCTTGCCCCATCCCGCGTAGGGATCGAAAGTATGCTTGTGCAATTCCAGATCGTTGAGCAAAAACGCCACGTTTTTGAAGTTGTTGAACTTGTATGAATCCCAATCGGGCTGATTTTTGAAGCTAACCAGCCAGTCGCTCGCCTCGCGTTCCAAGCGCGGAGTGATCGGCGGCAGCCTCAGCCGTTCGTTGTACTTCACAATCGCCTGGCTGAGGTAATCCAGGTCTTTGTTGATTTTCCGCATCCGGTGCCACGGCGTGAAAGTGTAACCGATCCATGAAGCGACGGCGATCAGGATCAGCGCCGCCAGCGTGATGAGCGGTTTGCGGTATTTCTTCAGCCAGAATACAAAGTCATCGAGGTAATTCTGCAGCTCTTCCCACATGTCCATGCACCCGTGTTGTGAAAATCAAGTTCAGAGCACATCCACCCATTGTTGATAGTAAAAACCAAGTTCGATCCGGATTCAAGCCATTTTCTATATCAAATGCGGCGATAACGGCGCATGGCTCCGCGTTCTTCATTGTCTAGCTCATCAAGCTCGCCGCTGGCGTCGAGCCAATAGCGACAGATAAACCGCTCGATGCGCCGTAACGCCATCCCGGCCAGCGCCAGCGTGGCGCCAAGGATGGCCGTCTGGGTCAGCAGAAAACCCGCCTCGGTTTGGAAGAACGAGCTGAGCAACATGCTTAGACTCAAAGTGCAAAAGACATAAAGGAGCAGGAACCCAAAAACTTCGATGAATTGCTGAAACCGATGATTGGGCATGCGCAGGGCGACGGCCAGGGCGATCCAGGCGGCCAGCGGCCAGCGCGCCAGTTCCATCAACGCGCCGATGCCTTCGATCGTTCCGTCGATCTCAATTCTTAAGACATCCAGCCCCAAGCCGGTTAATAAGGAGTTGCGGCCGACTTTGCAGGCCAGGCTGGAGAAAATGGATTGAGGAGACAGAAAGACGATCATCAGGTAGAGCATCCAAATCGCATTAGGGGCGATCAAGATCAGCGCGCCTCGGCGCCATGACAGCCACGCTCCTTGCAGGAGACCATATGCAAGTTCGCGGGGCGTCAGCAAAGACATATTCAAATCATGCAGCGAATAACTCATCAGCCGGTTTCGCAGCGTTCCGGCGGCATACAGCGGAAAGAAGATCAGGAAGAAAAAAATCGCAATAAGATTGACGCCCAGAATGTAAAAACGGGATGCGTCGAAAAACATCGGAAAAATATAATAACGAGGCGGCATGATATAAAGATTAGCCTGATAATTGCATATTCGATTGTAGCCGGAATACCCAAATGTTTTTTGATCTAAAACCTGAAGTTCTTTTTTTATTCCATTCAGTGTGTTGATCTGATTCTGATTCAAGGGTTTTGTGTCTCGCCGATAGCCTTGTATTGTTTTTTGGTATAATGCGATTTGCTTAGGTTTCCATGCGTTGAATTGATCTGTAAAGTGTGCATGAAAGCCATAAATCCCCCCAAAGGCGCAAAGCGCCATCAGGAGCGTGATCAGCATCAGCACAGGACTGCGGCGGGCGAGGCGCAATTCGCGCTGGGCGATGGGATTATCCTTTGTGGTGCGAAAAAGCATGGGCGGCCTTGTTTCGGGTTCCGGGATAGAATAGTTGGTTCAGCGTTATTATTCGATATACTTCAGTTTTCTTTTTATCATCACACAAAGTCACAGAGCACATAAAGATTTCAATCGTTGTATTTACAGTAGATCCAAATTCGGTCCTTAGCGTCCTCGCCCGGCGTAGCTTTGGCGAAGCCGGAGCTCTGCGACTTTGCGTTGAATTTTTGAGGTTTCTAAAGATCTCTTTTTGATATCAATTCATGCAAATAAAATTCCTGTTCAATCAATATCATCCGAATTCCGGAACCCGAGACCCGGAACCCGGAGCCCGAGCCCCGGAATCCACAATCTTTTATTTCCGTTCCGCCCCCTTTTCCATTGATCTTTGCTTGTGCGGGGCATAAAAGTTGGGCGTTTTGCTATGGAAATTAAGAAGTCACCGATAAAATCACACTCAGTTTGGAGGGCATTCATCATGACGGCAATCGTCAACATTCACGCGCGAGAGATTCTCGATTCGCGCGGCAATCCGACTCTGGAAGCGGAAGTTACGCTGGCCAGCGGCGCCACGGGGCGCGCGTGCGTACCGAGCGGCGCATCGACCGGCGAGCATGAGGCCGTGGAATTGCGCGACGGCGACAAAGAACGATATCTGGGCAAGGGCGTGCTGAACGCCGTGAAGAACGTCAATGAAACCATCGCACCGCTGCTCGTGGACATGGACGCGACCGACCAGATGGCGATCGATCAGGCGATGATCGAAAAAGACGGCACGGAAAACAAGGGCAACCTGGGGGCGAACGCGATTTTGGCCGTGAGCTTGGCCAGCGCGCGCGCCGTGGCCGAGAGCCTGGGTCTGCCGCTGTATCAGTACATCGGCGGCGTGTATGGCCATACGCTGCCGGTGCCGATGATGAACATCATCAACGGCGGTTCGCATGCGGACAACAACCTGGACATCCAGGAGTTCATGATCATGCCGGTTGGCGCGCCGAATTTCCGCGAGGCGCTGCGCATGGGCGCGGAAGTCTTCCACAACCTGAAAAAGGTGCTGAGCGGCAAGGGCCTGAACACCGCCGTGGGCGACGAGGGCGGCTTTGCGCCGAACCTGAAATCGAACCCGGAAGCGATCGAAGTGATCCTTGAGTCGATCGAGAAGGCCGGCTATCAGCCCGGCAATGACGTGAAGATCGCCATCGACGCGGCCGCGAGCGAGTTTTACAACAAGAAAAAGGGCCTTTACGTGATGGAAAACGAAGCCCAGCCGGAAAAAGACGTCGATGCTATGATCGAATTCTGGTCTGGCTTGATCCAGAAGTATCCGATCATCTCCATCGAAGACGGGATGGACGAAAACGACTGGGACGGCTTCCAGAAACTGACCGCGGCGCTGGGCGACAAGGTGCAGCTCGTCGGCGATGACCTGTTCGTGACCAACACCAAGTTCCTCAAACGCGGCATCGAGAGCAAAGCGGCGAACGCGATTCTGATCAAGGTGAACCAGATCGGCACGCTGACCGAGACGCTGGCCGCTATCGAAATGGCTAAGCGCGCAGGCTTCACCGCCATCGTCAGCCATCGCTCCGGCGAGACGGAAGACTCCACGATCAGCGACATCGTGGTCGGCACGAACGCGGGCCAGATCAAGACCGGTTCGGCCAGCCGCACGGACCGGATCGCCAAGTACAACCAGCTGCTGCGCATCGAGGAGATGCTCGGCGAAACGGCGTACTATCCCGGCCTGGACGCGTTCTACAACATGAAGCAGTAAACGCGAATCAAGATCCGAAGCGAAAAACCTTCCGCCAACACGGCGGGAGGTTTTTTTTATGCGCGTGTGAATGTGTCACGATGATCGAATTATCTTTGCGTCTGATTCATCGCGCCGATTACGATTGTCGCATTGCATTAATTTCACCGGGTCGCGGTCTGGAAAGCGCACAATGGCAAAAAAGGATTCAAGAGGCAAAACGGCGGCATTCGCGGAATTTTTCGCTGGCGTGGGATTGATGCGCATGGGGCTGGAGCGCGCCGGCTGGCGCTGCGCATTCGCGCATGACATCGACGCGAACAAGCGGGCGTTGTATGACGCGCAATTCGGCGATGCGGACGCGCATTATATGCTGGGCGACATCCATGAACTTGACGCGCGGACCGTGCCGGACGTGGCGCTGGCCACGGCGTCGTTTCCGTGCACCGATCTTTCGTTGGCCGGAGCGCGGCGCGGTTTGAACTCCGGACAGTCATCAGCGTTTTGGGGCTTCGTGCGCGTGCTGCGTGACATGGACGCGCGTCGTCCTTCGTTGCTGCTGATCGAAAATGTGCCGGGATTTCTCACTTCGCACGGCGGGCGCGATTTCGTCGCGGCGATGCGCGCCTTAAACGAGTTGGGCTATGCCGTCGATCCGTTCATCGTGGACGCCGCGTATTTCGTACCGCAGAGCCGTCAGCGGCTGTTCATCGTGGGCGCACAGGAATGCGGCACAGCCTCCCTCGGCTGTGCTTCGCTTAATGCTGATGCTGAAAACGAATCCCGCCCAGCCGCTTTACTGTCTATTATCAAAAAGCAACCGGAAATCCATTGGTGCTTGCGCAATTTGCCGCCGTTGCCGGAGTGCAAGCGGACGTTGCGCGATGTGATCGAGGCGCTGCCGCCGGACGATGCGCAATGGTGGAGCGAGGAGCGCACGCGCTATCTGCTGAGTCAGATGAGCGAACGGCATCGAGCGCAGACTGAGGCCATGACGGCCGGAGCGGATTGGTCGTATGGCACGATTTTTCGTCGCGTGCGAAAGGGACGCACGATGGCCGAGCTGCGCGTGGATGGCCGCGCGGGATGCCTGCGCACACCAAAAGGCGGCAGCGCACGGCAGATTCTGCTCATGGCCGGGCGCGGCCAGTGCAAGGTGCGGCTGCTCACAGCACGGGAATGCGCCCGCCTGATGGGCGCGAATGATTTCCCCTGCGGCGCGTCGCTGAACCAGATGCTGTTCGCCTTTGGCGACGCCGTTTGCGTGCCGGTTGTGGAGTGGATCGCACGGAATCGGTTGATACAAGAAACCGAGATTAAAACAGAATAATTAAAGTCGGACGAGTCTGACAGGTCAGATGTGTCGGACTCGTCTGATTTTTCACCACAGGATTTTTTTCGTGGACACCTTCAGCAAAAAAGAGCGCTCGGAGATCATGAGGCGGGTGAAGGGCAAGGGGAACCGCTCGACGGAACAGCGGTTGGTCGCGCTGCTGCGTGAGCGCCAGCTGAGCGGTTGGCGCAGACATCTGCCGCTGCCAGGCAAACCGGACGTGGCGTATCCCCGGCAGAAAGTCGCCATCTTCGTCGATGGCTGTTTCTGGCACGGCTGTCCGCGGCATTGCCGCATTCCCGCGACGAACCGCGCTTACTGGACGCGGAAAATCGAACGCAACAAGATGCGCGATCGTTGCTGCACGCGAGAACTGAAGCAAAACGGCTGGACCGTGATCCGTATCTGGGAGCATGAGTTCGGCGCGGCGAGTCTGACGCGGAAGCTGAACCGTCTCGCCGGATTGCTCGGACGGGAATAGAATGAAATCCGGCTTGCAAAGCATGGCGCGGCGGCGTTGAATTTTCATTATCTTAAGGAATGGACGCATCGATGATTGAACTGCTGCGCGGAAAGCTGGCGGACAAAGAACCGGGCAAGGCGCTGATCGACGTGAACGGCGTGGGCTATGGCGTGCTGATGCCGGAGCGTGCGCTGATGGGACTGCCCGAGACCGGCGCCGAGGTGACGCTGCACACGCATCTGGTTGTGCGCGAGGACGACATGACGTTGTTCGGCTTCCTTACGCGCGAGGAGCGCGAAGCCTTCCGCGTATTCATCGGCGTCAAGGGCATTGGTCCGCGCACGGCGCTGGTGATCCTCAGCACGGTCAGCATCGATCAATTCGCGCAGGCCATTGTGACCGGTAACGCCTCGCTGCTGGTGAAAATTCCCGGCATCGGACGCAAGACCGCCGAGCGCATCATTCTGGAAATGAAGGATCGTGTGCAGGGATTGCCTAAGAGTAAAACGCTGGGCGCAACGCCGATTGGCGACACAATCTCGCTGCAGGCCATTGAGGCGTTGATGGCGCTCGGAGTCAAGCCGGCCGTCGCGGAAAAAGCCGTGGCTGCGGCCAGGGAGGAACTCGGCGATGGCGCCAAGGTGGAAGATCTGATCCGTGTTTCGCTGAAACACCGGTGACGCCGGAAGGCTATCATCATTATATAATACTCACACAAAGGCACGAAGGCACAAAGTAATATAAAAGACTACAACGGCTCTTTGTGCCTTCGTGCCTTTGTGTGAGATAAAGTATGAGAATATGAGCAATCTGCATCGTTATTATGACGCCTCCGTGCAACTGAGCGAAGGCTGCTCCGGTTCGCTGGACGTGGAGGAGAGCCGCCATGCGCTCAAGGCCATGCGTCAGCGGTCGGGCGATGCGATCCGCGTGTTCGACGCGCATGGCGCCGAGTTCGTCTGCGTGATCGAAGCGGCGGATGGCGGAAGCGTGCAGTATCGGGCGGAGCGCGCCGTGGAAGGCGAAACGGAAAGCGTCGTTCAACCGATCCTCGGCATGGCGCTGGCCAAGTCGGACAAGTTCGAGTTGGTCTGCCAGAAGGCGACAGAGCTCGGCGTGGCGGAGATCGTTCCGTTTTACTCGCGTCATTGCGTGGCGGCGCCCACGGACGCCAAGCGCGAAGCCGCCAAGCATGAACGGCGGCAGTCGATCCTGCTCAGCGCGGTGAAGCAATGCGGACGGCGGCGCATCCCGCGGCTGGATCTGCCCATGGCGCTTGATGATTTATTGCAGCGCTATCAACCGCCGCAAATCACGCCGCGACTGATCGCATGGGAAGGCGCGGACGCCGCGTCGCCGCTGCTCAGCGAGCGGTTGAAGAACTGGAATCCGGCGGATCTGCCGCGCCCCGCGATCCTCATTGGTCCGGAAGGCGGCTGGGACGCGAGCGAGATCGACCTCGCCAAGCAACACGGCTGGGAGCCGGTCTCCCTCGGCCGCCGCATCCTCCGCTGCGAAACCGCCGCGCTCGCCGCGCTGAGCGTAATCATGTCCTGCGCGAGCGAGATGTAATCAACCATTCAAGATTCATTGAAGGTAAAACATTGACAATCGGATTGTCTGAGGCTGAGATTCAAGCCTTTCGTAGCAACAGACAGCCGAAAGCTGGTGATTTGGCTTTTTTTGTTTATCTGGAGGCAATACGATGGGCAATCAGGAACAGCAGGCGAAGGAGAAAGCGGCGGTAGCGATGGATGTGATTGTGTCGCTGTGCAAGCGGCGCGGATTCATCTTTCCGGGCAGCGAAATCTATGACGGCCTGGCCGGCACCTATGACTACGGTCCGCTGGGCGTGGAGTTGAAGAACAACGTCAAGCGCGCCTGGTGGAAGGCCATGGTGCAGCAGCGCGACGACATGGAGGGCGTGGACGCCGCGATCCTGATGAACCCGCGCACGTGGGAGGCCAGCGGCCACGTCTCGAATTTCAACGACCCGATGTGCGACTGCAAACTCTCGCAAAAACGCTACCGCGCCGATCACCTGGAGCCGGTCGAGGGCCTGCAGAAATGGGCGCTGATCGAGACCGCCGGCGAGGGCGAAGAGCCGACGCAGTTCATCCTGCCGAATCCGATCCTGGCCCGTTCGAAGAAAGAGGCGAAGCAGTTCCTTCAGCGTTTGCAGGAGGACGTTGAGACGTTTAAAAACCGCCGCCTGAGCGTCAGCGCGCCGTCCGAGAGCGAGGAGCCGTTCACCGGCCTGCGCTCGCCGGATTACGGCGGTCCGCTCACCGAGCCGCGCATGTTCAACCTGATGCTGAAAACCCACTGCGGCCCGGCGGAAGACAGCAGCACGCGCGTGTATCTGCGCCCGGAAACGGCGCAGGGCATCTTCACCAATTTCCTCAACGTGCTGAACACCTCGCGGCGCAAACTGCCCTTCGGCATCGCGCAGATGGGCAAGTCGTTCCGCAACGAGATCACGCCGCGCAATTTCATCTTTCGCGTGCGCGAGTTCGAGCAGATGGAGATCGAGTTTTTCTGCAAACCGGAAGAATACTGCCAGCCGGGCGAACGCAACGACATGGAGTGGTGGGAGTACTGGCTGGAAGCGCGGATGAACTGGTACCTCGACCTGGGCATACGCAAGGAGAACCTGAAGTTCCGCCAGCATGACGACGACGAGCTGGCGCACTACGCCAAGGCGTGCTCCGACGTGAATTACCTCTTCCCGCATGGCTGGGACGAGCTCGAGGGCATCGCACACCGCAGCGATTTCGACCTGAAACAGCACCAGGAATTCAGCGGCAAGGATCAGAGCTACTTCGATCCGATGCTGGAAAAACGCTACCTGCCGTTCGTCATCGAGCCTTCGGCGGGCGTGGATCGCGGCACGCTGGCGTTCCTGATCGACGCTTATCGCGAGGATGAGGTGAAGGGCCAGAAGCGCGCGTATCTTTCGATGCATCCGGCGCTGGCGCCAATCAAGGCGGCCGTGCTGCCGCTGCTGAAGAACCGTCCGGAGATCGTGGAAAAAGCCCGCGCGCTGTGCGGCGAGCTGAAGCGCTTCTGCAACGCGCGCTACGACGACACGGCGGCGATCGGCAAGCTCTACCGCCGCCAGGACGAAATCGGCACGCCGTTTTGCATCACAGTGGACGTCGAATCGCTGGAGGACGGCCAGGCTACGATCCGCGAGCGCGACACCATGGAGCAGCAGCGCATGCCGCTGGAGAATATCCCGGCTTACATCCGCGAACAACTCGCCGCGGCCGATGCGCTGTAATCTAACAGCGGGCAATGGATTTTTGACATGCTGATCGAACGTATGCACCCAATCCTTGCGTCGATCATGGTTTGTCCTTGCTGCGGCGCTGTGCTTAAAATCGAAACCGAAAAATGCTCCTGTTCCCGGGATGCGTGCAAGGCGCAATTTCCGATCCGGAATGAGCAGCCGATCCTGATCAACGAAAAAAACAGCCTTTTCGATATCGATGATTTTCAACCGGGAAAGGACGCGTTTCATCGTTCGAAGTTCATGAAGCTTTTAGCCGCGGCGGCGCCACGATTGGGCTTGAATGTCAAAGCTGCGGAAAATTATCGCAAGTTGCACGATCTGTTGCTTTCGCAAAACGAAAGGCCCATCTGCCTGGTCATTGGTTGCGGAGAGGCCGGCAAGGGGATCCAGGAATTAGTGAATGATCCGCACATCGACATCATCAACACGGATGTCAATCTTGGAGAAAACGTTCATATCGTGGCGGATGGTCACGATCTGCCGTTCAAAAACGAAAGTTTCGACGCAGTCATCGCACAAGCCGTCTTAGAGCATGTCGCTGAACCCAATCGTGTTGTGCAAGAGATTTATCGCGTGCTCAAATCCGGCGGACTCGTCTATGCGGAAACGCCGTTCATGCAACAAATCCATATGGGAGCATACGACTTCACGCGTTTTACATTGCTGGGTCACCGTCGCTTGTTTCGTCATTTTTCCAGCATCGAGCTGGGCGCCTGTTGCGGTCCGGGGATGGCCCTTGCGTGGGCCTACGCATACTTTTTAATGAGTTTCGCGCCCAATAAAAAATTTCGCAAACTGCTGTTCAACTTTGCGCGCGTGACGGCGTTTTGGCTCAAGTATTTTGATTACTTTCTAACCCACACTCCCTGCGGTCTCGATGCTGCAAGCGGATGTTATTTTCTGGGGCGAAAGAGTTCTGAAATCCTTGATGACCGGGATTTAATCGCGCTCTATCCCGGTTGGCAGTGAGACAGTGAACAACTCGCCGTAGCCGACGCGCTGTAAAACGGGAAAACAAGAAGTTTATCACCATTGGGGCATTTCTAAAAATTCACACAAAGACGCAAAGGCACAAAGAATTTTTTTATGTGTTTGTCGTAAAATCAATGATACGACCTTTGTGTTCTTTGTGACTTTGTGTGAAAAATTTTAATTCTATAGGTTCCCATTTATCATTCAATCTTGCTGGTTTTCCTTTTTTCATATTGGCATCCGGCCGAGGCGGAGCAATACTGGCAATGTTTTCTTATTTAGCCGCATTTTCCCGGCAATTTCATACCTGAGGACGTGAAAGCAGATCCATGTGGCGTAAGTTATTTTCTGATTATCGTGAGTTGAGAATTCCGGCGCGGCAGTTTTTGTTTTTTGCGTGCGTCAATGTAATTTCGTGGCAGCTGACCATCGGCATTGTGCTGCCGTTGTTCGCGCGGCATATCGGCATGCCGCAGTCGTGGGTCGGCGTGTTGCTAGCCCTTACGCCGCTTTCCTCGCTGCTGGTGCTGGCGACGCTGGAACTCGTGGAGACACATGGTCCTCGCCGTGTGATGATTTGGGCTTGGCTGGGGCGCACCCTGGGCATTACGGCAGTGTTCCTGATTCCCTGGGCGGCGGGGCGATACGGCGAGAGCGCGGGCTGGCATGTGCTGTTGGCGGCGACGGGATTATTCTGCTTTTTTCGCGCCTTCGGGGTCGGCGGATGGTTCCCCTGGATTCATGAGCTGGTGCCGCGGCGCCGCGGTGTGTATTTCAGCGTGGAGACGAAATTCTTCCAATTCATCTCCATCGCGATCCTGGTCGCTGTGTCGGCGTATCTCGGCCATGACGCGACGACGGCCCGCTATCTTTTCGTGTATGGCGTGGGCATCTGCGGAGGGCTCGCGGCGCTGCTGCTGATGCTGCGGATTCCCGGTGGACGCCGGACGCCGCATCCAGAGCATGATGCGGAAATGAGGGAATTGCGAAGCTATCGCGCTGTGCTGCGCGACCGGAACTTTATGCGCTTCGTGCTTCAGGCGGCGATGACGCTGAGCGCGCTGAATTGGCTGGGGGCGGTGGCGATTTTATACTTGCGCGACATCATGCATTTTTCGGATGGACAGATCCTGCGGATGAGCGCATTCGGCTCGGTCATGGTGGCGCTGACCATCTCGCCGTGGTCGCGTTTCGCCGAGGCGCACGGCAGCGGCCAGACCTTGTTCATGACCGCCGCCAGCCATTCGCTGGGCGCATTATGCTGGATCGGGCTATGGCCGGAGGCGAATTGGGCCGTGTACGCCTCAGGGGCCGTCTTGGCGCTGACGATGACCTTTGGCGCGGCGTATATGATGTCTGTGAACCGGGGCATGCTGGGGTATGTTCCGGAACATTCGCGCGCGGCCTATACGAACGTCTGGATCGTGGCGATTTCACTGGCGCTGGGAGTGACGCCGATTCTCGCCGGCCAGGTGATCGAGTACGGCGGTCTGTGGGGATTTCGCGCCTGTTTTCTGGTTTCCGGCATAGCGGGCCTGGTCTGCGCGACGCAAAATTTCTTCCTGCCCGATGACGGCGATGCAAAGGCGCGCAGAGATTGGATCGCGCATCCGGCGCAACCTGTGCGCACACTGGCGCGCATCGCCTGGATTACGTTGGGGCTTGATGAGACAAATCGTCCAGCTGACGAGGATGGCGACGGGCAGGACGAATCATAAGGGAAACGATGATGTCGGACAAGGCGGGCCCGTCAACCTGGATGAAGGTCTTTCTGCTGCTGTGCGGAATCGTCGCTTGCGCCTCGGCGTCGATCTATATCAAGAAGAGCAGCGAAAACGATTACCTCCTGGCGGCGTGGCGGCTGCTGCTGGCTTCGATTTTAATGTCGCCGATGTTTTTCGCGAAACTGCGCAAGCATCGCAGCTGGTTCGACCGGCGGCATCTGCGGGCCACGATGTTGCCGGGAATCCTGCTGGGATTGCATTTCATCTCGTGGATCATCGGCCTGCGTTTGACGCTGGTGGCGAATGCGAATCTGATCGTCAACATGGCGCCTGTGGCCATGCCTTTTTTTCTGCTGGCAGTCTTGAACGAACACCTGAATCGTGCGGAGAAAATCGGCACGATCTGCGCCATGATCGGCGTGGTGTGCATGGGTTTTTCCGATTATCACGCGGACATGCAGCATCTGAAGGGCGACATGATTTGCTTTCTTTCCATGCTGTTGTTCTGCTATTACCTTGTGCTGGCGCGGCTCAACAGCCATTTTCCATCGGTCTGGCTATACATCACACCGCTGTATTTTGTGGGCGGCGTGACGTGCCTGCTGGCTGGAGCGCTGGTCGGTGCGCGGCCGATGAATCAACCCGGAGCGGAGTCCTGGCTCGCGCTGTATACGCCGTATGAATCGACCTGGATTCTGCTATTGGCTGTCGTGCCGACTTTGATCGGCCATTCGCTGCTGAATTATTCCATGAAGCACTTGCGCGGCCAGACTGTCGGCGTGATCAATCAGTCGCAGACGATCTTCGCCGGCTTGATGGCGTATTTTTTCCTTGGCGAAGCGCCGCGCGCCATGTTGTATGTGGCGGCGGTGTTCTTGATCGGCGGCGTAGTGATCGTCGTGCAGGCGGACCGAAACAAAAACTCCGCGCAGCCAGAGGAGGTTGAGACGGCATGAGCAAAGATGAATTGAAACAGGCCATTGAGGCGCTGGCGCGGCAGGAGTGGGACGACGCGGCGCGGTTGCGCGCGCGCGAGGTTTGCGCCGCGCTGCTGGATGCGCTGGAGAGCGGCGAGCTTCGCGCGGCGGAGCCGGACGGCGACGGCTGGCGCGCGATCCCGTGGGTCAAGCAGGGTATCCTGCTGGCGTTTCGCGCGGCGGAGTCGAAGGACTTCTCGATCAATGGATCGTTTCAATTTCGCGACCGCGATTTGCTTGGTCCGCAGGACTGGCTGCGGCGACACGACACGCTGCGCGTTGTGCCGGGCGGGTCGATGTTGCGGCGCGGCTCTTATGTCGGCGAGAATGTCGTGATCATGCCGCCGGCCTATGTGAACGTCGGCGCATATATCGGCGACGGCACGATGATCGACAGCCATGCGCTGGTCGGCTCATGCGCGCAAGTCGGGCGCAAGGTGCATCTGAGCGCGGCGGCGCAGCTCGGCGGCGTGCTGGAGCCGGTCGGCGCGCTGCCGGTGATCGTGGAGGACGACGCGTTCATCGGCGGAGGCTGCGGCGTGTATGAAGGCGCGCGAGTGCGTCAGGGCGCGGTGCTCGGCGCAGGCGTGGTCCTGACGCCGTCCGTGCCGTTGTACGACTTGGCGAACGAGCGGGAAATTCGCGCAGGCGCTGACGGAGTGTTGGCTGTTCCGCCGTACGCGATTGTGGTTCCGGGCGCGCGTCCCGCCGCCGGACGCTTTGCGCAGGAGCGCGGCCTGCAATTGCAGGCGCCGATGATCGTGCGCTATCGTGATCCGGATGAAAATCCAAGTTTGGCGCTGGAGCATGCGCTCCGTTAAACTCCGGCGATTCGATTTCGTTTGATTTTTACGCTCGCTCCGGCGCATCGTCGATCCATGAGCGAACATGACGCACATTACAACATGGGCGACTTCCGTTTCGCGCATTCCCCCAAAACGCTGCAGGCCCGCCAGCGCAAATACCTGCGCTATTTCCAGAACAGCCCCGTGTCGCAGGAGCATCCGGTGCTCGACCTCGGCTGCGGACGCGGCCTGTTTCTGAGCCTGCTAGAGGAAAACGGCATTGCCGGATACGGCGTCGACGCCTCCGCCGAGGCGCTGGCCGAATATCACGGCGCCTGCGAAACGGTTCAGAGCGAAATTCTGGCTTATCTGGAGCGCGCGGAAAGCGCCGGGCGTTTTGGCGGTGTCTTCTGCTCTCACGTGATCGAGCATCTCGCGCCGCCGGAATTCGAGCGGCTCACGCGGCTGATCGCGCGCGCGCTCGTGCCGGGCGGCGTCGCGATTTTCATCACGCCCAATCCAGTGAATCTGCATGTGCTCAGCGACTCATTCTGGCTCGACATGAGCCACGTGCGACCGTATCCCGAGCCGCTGATCGTGCGCATTTGCCAGGAAAACGGCCTGACCGATCGGGTGGACGGCGGCTGGGACCTGGACACCGCGCCGCGCCAGCCGGTGTACAAATGGCCCTTGCACATCGCCCGCCGCATCCTCCTCGGCCGCGCCTACTACCAAGGCGAAGACGCCTTCGCCGTGATGCGCAAACCGAGGTCAATCGAACCAGCAAAGCGCGAAGATACACAAGAAAGTCGATAATCTTCCGATTGTAAGAAACACGGACTAGAAAACGGGAGGAATTATTAGATCTTATTAACGAACACAGAGTTTTTGATGAAACACCAGAAAACCATAGAATAATTTGTTCGGGGCTTAGGATGTTCGACTCATTTGATTTCGAGGCATTAAACGATCCTGAGTTTAAAGAAGACTCGGTACGAGAAGAGCTTTTGGTACCCATCATCCAAGGTCTTGGGTATAAGGTGACTGGTGATAGCAGGGTTGTAAGAAGCCGGAATCTCATTCACCCGTATGTGGCATTAGGTTCACAGCAACGAAAAGTCTCAATCGTTCCCGATTACCTATTTCTATCACAGGGCAAGCCTTTTTGGGTGCTCGATGCAAAAGCGCCTACTGAGGACATTCTAAAAAGCAAGCACGTAGAGCAAGCCTACAGCTACGCGATCCATCCAGAAGTTCGCGCTGATCTGTTTGCGCTGTGCAACGGGCACCGCTTCGTCCTCTTTTCTACTCGCCAATTTGAACCGTTATTAGATTTCGAGTTGAAGGAGATAGATGCGTGCTGGGAGAAGCTGATCCGAGTTCTGCATCCCGATGTGATGGCACATCCGGAATCAATCCAATATCAACCAGACTATGGGTTGCACCTGAAGCGGCTTGGTGCAGAGCCAGGATTCCGACTGATCCTTCATGCTGTCAATTCGAACTTCATCTGCAAAGTCCGGGATGGGTTATACACTGCATCAACTGTAATCCCAGCTGAAGATGATTTCGCTACGTCGCTAGATTTCGGTGACAAGCAGCTTAAGCAACTGTTTACCGTATTGCCATCCGATCAGGTCCAATTGTTGAGACAAGGCCTCACGTCTCAGCCCTACATGGTTCACCTCGATGATTCGGACTTTCAATTTGGTGCTGTGGCCGATCTGACAAAAGAAGTCATACACAACGCGGAAGAATCATATATTCCATTTCAGGTTCAGGAATTCATAAAATATATTGAATTCTGTGAAGAATGAGGCCGCCCCTAATAGCACGTCACTCGAATGTGGGCATTCGGCGTGAGGTATGACTATGAATCCAGAATTTTGACAACTCATACATTTTGCAAAACAACATCAAGGTCAATCGCTTTCGACACTTAGCGAGCCGATCAGCTCATCCAGCCGCGTCATGTTGTGGCGGCGCATGTAGTCTTCGATGCCTTCCAGCACTTCGACCGGCGCCGCCGGGTTGACGAAGCAGGCTGTGCCGGGCGCGACGCAGCAGGCGCCGGCGATCAGGAACTCCAAGGCGTCGCGCGCCGTGGCGATGCCGCCCATGCCCATGACCGGAATGCTCACCGCCTGCGCCACCTGCCAGGTCATGCGCACGGCGATGGGCCGGATCGCCGGACCGGAAAGTCCGCCGGTTACATTGCCCAGCACGGGCCGGCGTTGCTCCACGTCGATGGCCAGCGCCAGAAAGGTGTTCACCAAACTCACGGCATCGGCGCCGTTTTCCTCGGCCACGCGCGCCATCATGGCGATGTCGGTCACGTTGGGCGAGAGTTTCACGATCACCGGCACAGCGCTGCGGCGCTTGAGCTCCGCCGTGATGTCCGCCATCATCTTCGGATCGCTGCCGAAGGCGATGCCGCCGTGCTTGATGTTCGGGCAGCTCAGGTTCGCCTCGATCAGGTCCGCCGCCTCGGCCTCGCAGAGCAGCTCGGTCATCCCGGCGTATTCCTCCGGGCTGAAGCCGGAGATGTTCGCGATGATTTTCGTGTCGAGCTGCTTGAGGTAGGGCGCCTTGACTTCGATGAATTTTTTGATCCCCACGTTTTCCAGGCCGATCGCGTTAATCAAGCCGGACGGCGTCTCAACCAGGCGCGGCGGCTTGTTGCCCGGACGCGGCTGCATCGTCAGCCCCTTCACCGCGATGGCGCCAAGCCGCTCGATGTCCATGAAATCGACAAACTCGCGGCCATAGCCGAACGTGCCGGAGGCCGTGATCACTGGATTCTTCAGCGTGCAGCCGCCGATGTTTACGGAAAGGTCGATTTTTGCCTGCATCTCCATGATTTTGCCCGTCCTTATTATTCGTACGAAGAAAGAATACGGAACAGGTCTCCATCACTAAACGTTCCATTTGTTGGATCATATTGCTGTTCAATCAGACGATCCGCAAGTTCTGATATTAACGTTTTTGAAGTCGTTCTATCCAAAGCCGTCATGGGATCGATGTCATAATCTTGATCCGCCGCCGCTCCGATCAATATACAAAAATCGCCATTTGTGTAGTAACTGTAAGTGGCGCCGAGTTTTGGCGCAAAGTGATCAGGCGGATAAGTATTTATATAGCCCAAAGGTGTTGAGAGCAGTGCAAAAGCGCTATGCTCATCCGGTGACGTCCAGATCCGGAATGTCGGTAATTGATATATCGGATCATCTTTACTAAAATCTGCATGAACGCCTTGCTTGCCTGAACCCCAAGCCGGATACAATCCGCAATCAATTCGATAAGCCTCTAGCGCTGTCGCCAGACTGCGCATATCTGCTTTGCATGCCGGGATATAGGTGAGTGTTTGATTCTCGATAAACCAATGCGCCAGTCCCGTTAGGATGCCGTATAATAATATCAAGCCGATGATTGCGATGATTCCGCATTTCAGAAATCGATTCATGGCTGATGCTTTTCCTTTGATTACTATAACCCTGCGCCTTCGCGGCTTTGCGTGAGATTCATGCGCTTGAATCCTTAAAACGGAAATATCCACGGCGCGATCAGGACGACGACGATCCAGTAGAGCAGGTTCAGCGGGATGCCGACGCGAAAAAAATCCGTGAAGCGATAGCCGCCGGGGCCGTAGACCATCAGGTTCGTCTGGTAGCCGATGGGCGTGCTGAAACACGCCGATGCGGCGATCATGATCGCCACGGCGAAAGGCAGAAAACTGACGCCCAAGTCGCGCGAAACGGCCAGCGCAATGGGGAAAACCAGCGCTGCCGCGCGCGCGATCCGCCGAGCAGCAGCGTGTGATGAGCATGGCCGCCGCCGCCAGCATCGCGGCCTTGAGCATGCTGAGCCAGCCGAACGCAGCCAGCGTCACCATCACGATCAAGATCGCCAGTGCCACCGGCGCCTTGTCGTGGCGCAGCGGCTCGGAATTAGCCACTTCACTCACGAGATAGAAATCCCGCGAGACGCGCTGACGATCCAGAAAAGAAGGATGCGCTTCCAGCAGCAGCGTGTCGCCAGTCCTGAGCGCCACGTCGCCGAGCTTGCCCTTGATGCGTTCGCCGTTGCGCGCCGCCGCCAACACCGCCGCATTATATACGGTGCGGAAGTTCCCCTCGCGGATCGTCTTTCCAACCAGCGGACATGAGTTGGAGACGACCGCTTCCACAAGGCAGCGCTCCTGTCGCGGCGCGTCGAGTTTGAACACCTGGTTCGTGGCCGGCTCCAGTCCGCGAAACTTGCGCAGGTCCACAATCGAATCGACCACTCCGGCGAAAATCAGCCGGTCGTTGGCGCGGAGCGTTTCATGCGGCCCCACCGCCGGCATGACAGAGCCATCGCGGTCGATCTCCACCAGGTAAAGCCCCGGCAAGTGCCGCAGTCCGGCCTGCTCCACGGTTTGTCCGGCCAGCGGGCTCTCTGGCATGATTACCATTTCAACCGCGTATTGACGCGGATCATCCGTTTCGCTGATTGCGGGCTTGCGATCCGGCAGAAGGCATCGGCTGAAAAAAATCAGATAAACGCAACCCATCAATGCGCAAGGCAACGCGACCAGTGTGATGTCGAACATGCGGAAGCCGTTCATCCACGGCTCCAAGCCTTCGGGTCCGGCATGAGCGCCTTCCGCGATCATCATGCCGTTGACGATCAGATTCGTGTTGGTGCCGATCAACGTGCACGTGCCGCCAAAAATCGCCGCGTAACTCAGCGGAATCATAAGTTTCGAAGGGCTGATTTTCATCTTGCGCGCCCAGTCGCTCACGACCGGGATAAACATCGCCACCACCGGCGTATTGTTCAAAAACGCGCTCATCACCACCACGGGCGCGATCAGCCGCGCATGCGCTCGCCGCAATCCGCCCGGCATGCCCAGCACATGATGCGTGATCCATGCCAATGCGCCGGTCTGCTGCAATCCGGTCACGACGACGTACAACAGGCCAACTGTGATCATGCCGGGATTGCTGAAGCCGGCCAGCGCACTGTTCACGTCAAGCGCATCGCTCAACAGCAGCGTCGTCAAGGCTCCCAGGAAGATCAGATCCGGCGCCAGGCGCGTGAGCGCCGTAAGCATGAACGTCGCCGCCAGCACGGCGATGGCCAGCCATCCCTGCCAAGGCAATTCACTCAATAACAATGCCTGGGCGGATAGAAGCAATGTCATAAGCTCATTGTTCCTTGCGCGGCATGAACAGGACGACGCCGCGTGGCTTGAGTCCGGCGACAATCTTTCAGTTTGTTCATACGGAGCAGCCGGCTTGGCGCGACGCTATTGCGCCGGATGCGCTTTTTCGATCTTATCCGCTTTTTCCGCCGCGATTCCGATCCCCAGTTCGGCGGCCCGGCGGTAAGATTTGACCGCATTGCGCCATTGCTCCTGGTTTTCGTAGACCTGGGCGAGCATGAAATGCGCTTGCGGCGAGTCTTCCTTGATTTTCAATGCCTTGCGCAGATTCCGGCCCGCCTCGATCCAGTCGTTGCGCGTGATGTAAATCGCGCCGATGTTGTTGTACGCTTCATAGGATTCCGGTTGGATTTCAAGCAGCCGATTGAAGCATGCGAGCGCTTTGTCATAGTCTTTTTTCATGAAGAACGTCATGCCCAGATCACGGTGGGCCTGCGGGTAATTCGGTTTGAGCTGCGCCGCGATGATTTGATGTTTGAGCGCCTCGTCCAACTCGCCCCGCCGCGCCAAAGCTGTGCCGATGCCGCTGCGCGCCTGGGCGCTGTCCGGATTCATCAGCAGCGCCAGGGCGAACGCATCCACCGCCTGATCATATTGTTTCATCGCCAGATAGCGATAACCCAGCAACACGCGCATCGACTCATGATTGGGATTGCAGGTGCGGATCACATCGAGCAGCGGATCCTTGACGGACGCGCCGTTGTTTAGCCACATCAGGTAATAGCCGTCCGCGTCGCGCGGGGAGAGGTCCGTTGTTTTCACCGCTTCCTTCAAGGCCTCTTCCGCGTCGCGGCGCTCGCCCGAAGACAACGCCTGCGCCAAGGCGCGATGCGTCTCGGAAAGCGCCGGCGCGAGTTCCACGGCTTTGCGCGCCGCCTCCAGCGCCTGATCCAATTCCGGCTGCGGATCCTGGCCCTCCAGTTGCTGCAATGACGCGCGTATGATGCGAAACTCCGCAAGATACGACTGGGCCAAGCCGAACGATGGATCGAGCGCCAAAGCTTGCTGAAGCTCCGCGATCGCCGCGTTGCATTCCTTCAGATCCTGCTGCGAATTACGGGTTCGCGCGTGGAAATACAGCCGTACCGCCTTCATGTTCGAACTGGGTTGCAGCCGGAGCATCATGATCTCACGCTGCGCATCATCGATACTACATCCAAGGTTTTCAAGCGCCTGCACGACGAAACGCACGGACAATTCATGCGCCGCCAGATCGGTTTTCGCCGGTCCCTCGATGCTGGTCTGCTTGTCTTTATCAAACTCACGTGTTTCACTGTTCACGGCGTCGATGACTAATTTCAATCCATCCTCTTCATCCGCCGGCCGCACGGCTCCCAGCAACAGCCAATCCGCGCCGAGTTTTTCGGCGATTGCAAATGCCTGATCGTCATTGAGAGGCTGATCCCCGGATGCGTCAACCATGGCTCGCGCCGGCGCCATCAGCGATGGATCCGTCCGGATGTATTCATTGACGAACATCAGCGCATCGTTGAGACCGACATTGATCACCTCAGCCGCAAAAACTGCCTGTTCTCCGGACGCCTCGCACTGCATCGGCGTGACAAGGACAGATTCACTTGGCCGCAACGAAAGTTCTGCAACCGCTGAACCGTTGAAAATAAACATGATAGATACGATCAGAGCCATGCCGATACTACGATTTAGGGCATCCAGCATCATTTTAGTCCGCCTTTAACTGCATTGATTAGGCATAAAATTTGAAGAAAGCTAAAAAAAAAAGCAAGTATGTTATGGTCGCTGTCGATAAAAAGTACTATAAGTATAAGTATGACATGATCTTGAAATCGGTTTCGAGCATAAAATGTGAATAAGTTCGAAATAAAACTCGACTTTCAAGATATGAGAGCTTAAATTGTTGCTATGAATTGATTGTTTGGGTTTGTCAGCCCAACATAGTTTCAATGTAAGCTCTTTATTAAGAGCGATTTATATGATGACCATCGAAGGACGTAAGGTACAAGTTGGATGTCAGAACAAGACAAAAACGCATCAGACGCTGCATTGGCGTATTTAAAAAATCTTGAAGACTTTTTCTCTCAACGCGGACTACGCAAGCCGCCAGAGAAAACTCGCATGGGAGAGCAGAATCCATCTTCCCGTGAGAAGTCTTCTCAAATCCCGCCGTTGACCCATCCGGATCATCAAAACATTCCTGAGACGCCGCCGCAACAGCCGGTGAAATCGGCGAATGGCAACGGCAATGGCAATGGCAACGGAAAACAAGCGACGTCTCGCGTCGAGATTGTTGAATCCTCGCCCAAACCGGAACATGCTCCCCGCGAGGATTGGAACGGGGTCACACGGGAAAGCGTCGGTTTTCTGCCCGGCGCCATCGTGATGTGGGACGAAAAGTTCGTCGGACTTTACATCCGTCCGGAGCGCTCCAAGGGCTACGATTTGGTTTACATCATGACGGATAACGGCCGGCTCTCGCCCAAGGGGATCGTGCTGCATGCCTATGGCGTGCAAGTTTTGGGACAGGTTCCCATGGCTCTATATGAGCAAATGGAGAAAACCCTGATTCTGAACCGCGACGCGATTGTGGCCAATCTATTCGATCCGCAAGACGGCAAATGGATTCCATATGTCCAACGCACGGCGACGCCTACGCCGGCTCCCGCGCCGACTCCCCCGCCTTCCATGCAAGGCGCGCAACGCACGCCATCGCCAAGCCGCCCGATGCTGCATCAGCTGAAACGCGGCGCGCGTATTTCAATCAAAATCGGCGATAAATCCTGGGACGCTGTTTATTGGGGGCGGGATGTTCAGAATTACATCGTGGCGCATGACAGTCATGGACAGTGGGCGTTGATGCATCTCAATCTCAGCCGTTTCAAGGACAGCATCGAAACCAAGGGCATGCTGACGTCGGATGAACTGGAAAATATCGCGCGCCACCTCTTACGTGCAGGTCAGACCCGTCATTGAACCGGAGCGCTGTTGAATTTGACGCCGGAACAATCGAAATCCGGCGGATGACTCGCCTCATTTCTGTTGCAAATCCGCCAACCAGCCCATACACTGCACAAAACTCGATTTAAATTGTTTTTTGATTCATAATTAACTGGATTTATCCAGACGGCATGGTAGAAAAATTCAGTCGTTGTGTTCCGAATAACGCAAGATTGTATTCCACAAAGCGGCTCGCGGCAAGGCGAGCGTCAATCGACCGGGCACCCGCAATATTGAACCAATCCTTGCAAAGAGGTTAAATCATGAACGTCACATTAAAACGCATCCCGGTCGCGTTGATTCTGCTTGGGGCCGCCGCCGCCTGGAGCGATTCCTTGCTGATGGAAAATGGAAAGATTGTAGATGGAATCGTGCAGGAATCCAGCAATGGCACACTGATTATCCGCACGCTCACCAGTCAGCTCTCCATCCCCAAGGTCTCCATCCAGGAGCATCTTCAGGAAAGCGAATCGGAGTACTACTTGCGGATGACCGCCGAGGCGTTAAAGGAAGACAAGCTCAGCCAAGCCGATGAACTGCACAAGCTAGCCTTGACTTTCGATGCGGAAAGCGATTGGTCGCAAGCCTTGGGCGAGGAGATCCGCAAACGCAATAAGATGCTCGAACACGAAGGCCGCGCGGTTTACGAGGAGTATCTGGAAAAACAACGCTTGCTTGACCGTGCACAAGAGTTGCGCCATCAAGGCGAGCGGAATGGAGCGCTCGAACTGCTGCTGCGTTACAACAGCATCGACAGCACCAACCTGGATGTGTTGCTTGAGATCGCCCGTATATATCAGGAAAAAACCGTAGAGGACTTCAACCTGGTCGCTTCGCGTCAGGAGGAATACGAAGAACTGGCTCAGAGCACCCAAATTCAAGAAGACATCCAGTTCGTCAATTCCTCTCTGCATCGAGATTTGCAGGTCGCCCGGGAAGCGCAGGAAATCATCGCTCCGCTTTCCGTTTTTCATAAACTCCCCTATTCAGTCGCTGTATTGCGTGAAATCCACCGGGAAAATCCGGATCTTCACCGGATGCTTTTTTACCTGGAACGGATTCTGGCCATCGAAGAGCAACCCGGCAAGGAACCTGTGCTGATCAGTCAGCCCAGTTTGCGTCAATGGATGATTCTGATGCGCCTCACCCGCCGTCAGGAGATCGCCTTTGAACAACGCCAGCATAACCTTACGACGGCGGAGGCGGGTAAATTGCGCAAGGAAATGGAGGAGGAATGGCGGAAGAACCGCGAGGCTGAAATCAAGCGTCTGCGCGGAAAAATCAGCCGCTTGGCCGTTCTGCATCAATACGGCTCTGAACTGCTCGATACGATCCGTTACTTCAAGCAGCTCAATCCTCCGCAGCCCATGCTCGATGAAATCGCCGAAATCGAGAAAACCGCCGAGGAGCACAACCAGCAGCTTCGGCAGTTTTATAAAGCAACAGGCTCGATGTAAACTCGTCAGTATAACGAAGCATCAATATGTCGCCGGGCGATAGTCTCGCCCGGCGATAACTATATCAGCCGCTCGATGGAAGGAACATTAACACAAAGAGGATTTTCAGAACGGCCAAGCAGCCGCTATTCCGGCAACAATCGGGTCACCTGCCATTTGCCGTCCTTTTTTTCCAGGAAGAGTTCAAGTTTTCCGATGGACTTCCCGCTGCTGGCTTCATCGACCAGCGCCACGATGTAAGATTCAAATACGTCGCTTCTGCTGTTGTTGATGGCGTAACATTTGTCCATCGTCGCCTGTTCCAAGCGCTCCCACTCGCGAACCGTTTGCATCGTGCCTTCCAACGTCGACAGTAATCCCGGCTTGCTCACCGCTGCAATCGCTGCGGCGTCCTTCCGCACAATGACCTGCAACACGTAACCTCGCAGCTTCGCGACGTCTTGCTGCAGCAAATCGGGATTCGGTGTCGAGGATTTTTCCGTCGTTTGCATGGTGTAGAAGACAAAGAGAAACGCTCCAGCCAGCAAAAACATGAAGAATTTCTTCATGACCCCGCCCTCCTTTTCAAACCACAACCTGCATATTGGCAAAACCAGCCGGTCCCGGTTCGCTTGAGGCATGGGCGGGTTGAGGGGGACAGGCGTTTATCGCAACACGGCAAAATGCTCCAAATCCTCTTCGACGATGCTATAATGCTTGAATAAAACTTTCAAGTCTTCATCGGACCAATTCGCCCGTTTCGCCCAATATTTCTGCAGAACGATCAACACGTTGTCCTCCGCCGGCAGGGGCTGCAGTTCTCCCATCGACACCGGCCTGATCACTTCATATTCGATCTCCGGCCGCCAGCCCTTGAAGATGCCATCCAGATAAAAATAATGATCCGGTTGATCGGGAATGCCGATGTAGATCAACTTGTCGAAATCATCTTTCATGATTTCACGATGCACAAACGACCATGCCCAGACCCGGTCATCATCGTCCTTGAGGCTGTCCCATTCAAAATTCAGACTGAGCCCTTCCTTGTAGCCGAAGAACAGCACTCCCACCAGTCCTACGGCCAGGGTTAAGCGAGACATCGCTGTAAATTTCCAGCGCAGGATTTCCAGCACAAGCACGACTCCCGCCGCGCCGATCGCCACAGGCCAGATGAATTCTACCAGCCATTTGATCTGCTCCAGCAACGTCAGTTCCGTCCCTGGCGGAACCATGGCCGGATCATAACTCAACCAGTTTTCCAGGTTGTCCTTATAATCGCCGGAGCGGCTGCCAATGACCTTGAAGAGCACGAAAAAGGAAAAGAGCGCGCAAATCCATTCGGCTGGCCGGTGCGTCCACATGCGCGTCAGGAAACGTCCGGTCAGCAACGCCGCCGGCGGGAGCATGGGAATCAGATACGTTTTATATTGCCCGGCGGAATAGGCGCTGATTGAGAAAACGAAAAGCAACCAGACCAGCGGGACAAGCAGCGTATGTTCTTCGCTCCAGTCAATTGTCCCGTCCTCGTTGGGGCCGTTTCCCGCGCGCGACTTCCAACCCATCCAGAGCCAGCGTCCGATTCGCCAGGCCGCCCATGCGACTACGCAGAGGATGAGAATCGTCCAGAGGGGATGGAGTTTCTCCCATGCCGTGTCCAAATAAAAATGCCATGAATGGTGCGATTTGTTCGCTTCAGCCAACTGCGTTCGCATCTGCACATGATAACCCCACCAATATCCCAGAAAGCCGTTCTCGGTCCATGTCACCTGCTCCGGCGGCGAATAGAGCGCTTTCATTTCCGGAGTGTTGTAGCGCATATACATATAGATATGCCAAGGCAGCATCAATCCGACGCCGATGGCGTTGAGGATCACTTGGTCCTTGACGATGCGCGTCCATTTCAACTCGCCGCGCACCCATAGCGCTGTGGCGGCCAGGAGCAGCGCCACTGCGGCGAATCCAGCAACGAGAATTTTAGTCATCAATCCCAGCCCCATCGCCACGCCGGCCCACAGCAGCCAGCGAAGCCGTCCTGTGCGGTAATATTTCGCGCCCAGGTATACCGTGAGCATGGTGAAAAAGACCACTGGCACATCGAACTGCGCCCGTTGCGAATAATGCGTAAAGAAATACCAGGATGTGAGCACGAAAGCCGTCCATACGCCGCATCCCCGTCCCCATTCGTCGCGCGCCCATTTGTACGCCAGCCAGACGCATCCGGCCCCGAAGGCCGCCGAAGGCAAGCGAATCGCAAATGTCGTGACGCCCCAAAGCTTCATACTTGCCGCCATCAACCAAATAAGCAGTGGCGGGAAGGCGCCGGAGTAAAAACCATTCCAGTGTTGATAACCGTAGCAATACGGCATCTGATCGAGCCAGTGGCCGCGGAGGGCGAAATGCGCCCGTAACGCATAGCTGCATTCATCCCAGGGGTACAATCCCCCGCGTCCCAAATCCCAGAAATGCAACAGGCTCATGATGCCGACCGCCGCCAAGGCCCACGGCGCTGCAGGCCATCCCGCCCATGCCTGCCTGATTCGGGCAAAGAGATCCTGCGGGGGATTGGAGGCGCTCTGACCGGCATCGGCGCCGGCTTCGATCGTGCTTTGCTTGACTGATGATAATTGCATGTATCTCCCTGAAAAATCGTGAAAACGCTTAATTTGCTATGCAGACTACAAGATTTCATTATAACGCCACAATTTAAGGGTGCAAGCCAAACTGGAGCAAACCTGCGAGGGCTGGTTTAATTTGAGTTTGACGCATCGCCGTTTCCGTGGTTTAATTGACAAATGTAATGTGGATCTTTAATGTAATATATGCTTTTGTGGAAAGTCCACGCGATGTAGCCGTAACGCCATGCCTTTTAAGGTCAATGGCGGACGGGGGAGCATCTTCCAAGATCAGGAAAGCGCGATGTATGCATCCTTTGGGAGAAGATAGCCGAGGGTGGACCGCTTTTTTTCAGCGGAAATTGGGATGTGAACCAGGCTCTGTTCAAGGACGGTGAATCAAAGTGCTAGAACGCAATCTGCTTAATCAGCTGTTGACGCACATTAAGGATGCAGTTTACTTCAAGGATCGCGAAAGCCGATTCACCAAGATCAGCGACGCAATGGCGGCGAGATTCGGCTTGAATGATCCGGAAGAGGCTGTCGGCAAGACTGATTTTGATTTTTTCTCCGAAGTGCACGCCAGGGAAGCTTTTAAGGACGAGCAGAACATCATCAAAACCGGGGAGCCGTTGATCGATATTGAGGAGAGAGAAACCTGGCCCGACGGTCATGAGACCTGGGTGTTGACTTCCAAGATGCCGCTTTTAAACAAAAAAGGCGAGATCATCGGTATTTGCGGAATTTCGCGCAACATCACAGAGCGTAAGCAAGCTGAAATGGCGCTGAGACGCAGCGAGGCGAATCTGCGGCGGACCTTGCGCCAGATGGAGAGCGAATTGCTGCGCGCCCAGATCGTCCAGCGGACGCTGCTGCCGGCCTCTCCCCCTCAGCACGAGCGCATTAAAACCGGATTTCGTTATTTTCCAGTGGATGGCGTCAGCGGCGATTTCTTTTCTTTTTTCAGCCCTCCCAGCGGGGGATTGTGCTCGTTCATCGGCGATCTGACGGGGCATGGCGTGTCGGCTGCGCTCTATATGACGCTGGTCAAATTTCTCACCGACCATCTTTATCCGGAATATTTCCTGGAGCCCAAGGAGTTTCTGACTAATTTGAATCTTCAGTTGCTGCATGAAATGCCGTCGTCGTTCATCACCGCGCAGTATTGCTATTTCGAATGCTGCTCGAACGGCGTGATGCTGCACACAGCTGGCGCGGGACATCCCAACCCGATGGTCTTTCATCGCAAAACAAAACGGATCAAGCAGCTCCAATCCCAAGGGAATGGCGCCATCGGCTTGCTGGAATCATTTGCCACGCGCACCGTGCAGGAAGAATTGAAACCGGGCGATCGAGTATTCATCTATACGGATGGCATCACCGAGGCGATGAGTCCTTCTCATAAGTTTTTCGGCCAACATCAACTATCCCACCTGCTGCATGATTGCCAGACTGACGATCTGGAATCCACGCTGGACTGCATCATCCAAGGCTTGCAGGAATTCACCGGTCAGCGAGGCTTCGATGATGATATCGCGCTGATCGGCTTCGAGGCGTGCGGTTAACCGGCAGGATCTTGCCGGCGATCATTCGACACTCTCTTGCTCTTGCGTTTGCCTGTGCTCTTGCTTTAGTTTATTTCAAAAGAGCAAAAGGCTGATCTGCGCATGCATGCCCAATCCCGCGCGACACTGCCGCGTGATATCGCCCTCTGGGGGCTGCTGCTGACGGAATGCGCCGCGCTCGGTGTCATGTCCGGGCGCTGGACCGTGGCGTTGCTTTTTGCTTTCATGCCCGGCGCGGCGTTCCTTGCCCCGGTGTTTGCCGGGGGGATTTTCAACCGCATGGCCGAACGCAAGCGCGTTCCGGCGTGGCGCAATTCGCCGGAACTGCTTAAGGTCATGCTTTCCCTGGCGCACTTGCTGCTGGCCATCGCGCTCTACATCGCATACTACTTAGGCGATGATCCGTTCGACGACGTCCCCTCCCACAATCTGACGTATCGCTCGTCTTTTTTCATCGCGCTGTATTTCTATCTGCTCCATTCGCTCATGTTCACGCTGCTGTTGATCGAGCGCACATTGGACCTGCGGCGTTTCCCCGCGTATGTCAAGTTTGCGGAAAACATCCAAGCGTACTTCATGCCGGTTTTCGGATTGATCGTTGTGATGTTCGCCGGCAATCGCATCTGCTCATCCAATCAACTGGCGCTCACCTATCTGATTTGTGTTTTGATTTATATTTTCTGGAGCTGCCTGTTTTTCACGATATCCCGGCGCGCCATAGTCAAACGCGCGCATGACCGTCCGGCGCGGCGCTTGCGTTCCGGAGCTTTGCTGTGGGTGAATCTGGCGTTATTTGCGTTGCTCTGCGGTTTCACCTGCGGCGCCACATTCTTCGTCAATGCTCACGCGACCGAGCTGGATCAAATCCGCATCTGGCTGTTCACTCCTGCGCCGAAAATCAACGAGGAGGCATTTCCGTCAAGCGCGATGCTGGGCAGCATCATCGCGCAAAAACAGAGCGTGCAAATGAAAACCGCTTTGCGCGTCTTCAGCGAAAAGGAGCCGGGCTATCTGCGCGCTCACGCCTATTGCTTTTATAACAATTCCTTCTGGAGCGACCACAATCTTCAAGATATCCGCTGGCTGCAGCGAGCTTCGAATCCACCCGAAGGCATCATGCGTTTGGCAGCGACGGAAAATTCGAATCTTTTCGTCTATGGCGGCGATGACGCCGCGGAATGGCGGACCACTGAGGTGCGTCCCGTCAGCCGTAATTTCGATGCGCTATTCGTTCCGCTTGATGCGCGCGCTATCAGCATCCAATCCCTGAATTTGCGCGTGGGGCCGGAGAATACGTTGAACGCACGCAATCTGCCGGCGGGTTTGCCGTACACCGTATTCACTCCCATCTCGACGCCGGACCGCTTCTCGCTTGGATCCGAGGACTTGAAACGTTATCTCCAACTTCCCGATTTTCTCGATCCACGGGTTCGCCAACTGGCTGATGAAATTTTCCGCGACGCGAAGACTCGGCAGGAGAAAATCCGGGCCGTCGTGATACATTTCGCCGCCAACTATCGCTACAACATCGGGATTTCCATTCCGCAGGGCGAAGATCCTCTCACCTATTTTCTGCTCGAAAAGCCCGCCGGTCATTGCGAGTACTTCGCCACGGGCGCGGCGATTTTGCTGCGGCTGGGCGGCGTCCCCTGCCGCTATGTCACGGGCTATGTGGCGTCGGAATTCAACGATGTCGGCAATTACTGGATCGCCCGCAACCGCGACGCCCACGCCTGGATCGAGGCTTTGAATAATGAGGATCAATGGGTCACTGTGGAAGCCACGGTGTCCGCGGGCGTGCCCGGCGGCTATACGGTCAAGGGATACTGGCTGGATTACATCGAGCTCATGATTCAGCAATGCACCGACTGGCTGATCCGCGATTCCATTCCATTGAAAGTGAATAAACTCGAACGATTGATTCTGTCCGCCATGCATGGATTGTTCGGCACTCCAGTGGGATTGACGGTCATAGCGTTTATTGTCGCCGGGATTATCGCCACGGCGCTGGTTCGCCGCCGGAATTTGCGCAGGCGCAAGCGTGAAGATCCCCTCAACATCGAGTTCAAGCGTCTGTTGACGCGCATGGACAAGCGGATGCGGCGGGCGGGCTGGAAGCGTGAAAAGCATGAAACGCCATTGCAGTTTGCGCAACGCCTGGAGCAATCCACAGAGCTTTCCGATGAACTCCGCCGTGCCGCGCAATGGTACCGGGAATATAGCCGGCTCCGTTATAATCCCAACCGTACGCAAGATGATTTGGTGGCGCTCAAGGCGCTAGTTTAATCCATATTCTGATGATCGAGGAGGAAAGCGATCAGCGCGCGGGTGAGGAAGATCAGATCCTGGATGGAGCAGGATTCATTGGCGCAGTGGATGTCGTTGAGCGCTCGATTGGTGTCTGGGTGTTTGGGCTGGAAACCGTACATCGGCGTACCGAGCGCGCGAGCGAAACGCGAATCGGTGAATCCGGTGCAAAGGGTGGGATAGGCGCGGACGACCGTCCCATCCATCGCGTGGCTCAGCGCGCGTTCAAAGCGTTGAGCGATCTCCGGCGTCCAGTTGCAACCGCTCGGTTCGGCGGTGCGAGTGACATGCGCCTCGATGCCATGCAGCCCGCCGATCGCTTCACTGATCAAAGCGCGCAGATCATCCTCATTTTGCCCGGGACAGGTGCGCGCGTCGCAGATTAAACGGCAAATCCCAGGGATCGAGTTGGACTTGTCGCCGGCCTGGATCATGGTCGGCGCCAAGGTCATGCGCGTTGCGGCGCGCACGCCGCGCGACAACGAAGGATTGATGTCGTTTAAAAGTTGCAGCGTTTCTTCGAGTTCGTCAGCAGTCACGGGGACGGAAATGCCGAAGAGTTCCGGCAGCAGCGCCAGCATGCAGCAATTGAGCGTAGGTTCCGGATTGAGTTTAGCGATGCGTTCGATCAACTGCGCGGCCGTGATCAACGGATTGTCCGCGCTCCAGGGAACCGAGGCGTGCGAGGCGTGTCCACGCACGATGAAATTGATTTCATAACGGCCTTTTTCGCCGGGAGAGATCAAATAGGCTTGCGTGCCGTTGTGGTTTTTACAGGGGCGTCCGCCGCCCTCATTGACGCCCAGGTCCGCGCGCAGCACATCGGGATGATTCGCCGCCAGCCAGCCGAAGCCCATGGAGCCGCCGGTTTCTTCATCCGCTCCTGAGACCATGGTGATGCGTCCGCGGAATGGCGCGCCGAGGTCGTGAAGGATTTTCAGCGCAGCGGCCTCGGCGGCGACCATCGCTTTGCAATCGATCGCGCCGCGGCCGTAAACGCGGCCGTTATCGATGGCGCCGGAAAACGGGGGATGTTTCCAATCCGTCAGATCGCCGGCCGGGGCGACGTCAAGGTGGCCCATGAGCAACAGGCTCGATTTATTAGGATCTTTCACTCCTTCGAGCCGCGCGATGAAATTGCCCCTGCCCGGCGCAGACTCCAACGTCTCGCACGCGACGCCGTCCAGGTATTGATGCAACACCTGACAAGCAATACTTTCGCGGCCGCTGGGTTCTACGCCGGTGTTGGTTGTGTCGCAACGGATGAGCGCTTGCAGCAACTCCGTGATTTCATCCGTGCGGCGATTGACTTCATCCAGCGCCTGGCGCAGGACGGCCTCTGGCGATGCGTCGTTGGGGTTCATCGGCTCAGCATCTCCGGGTGTTTCTCCGGCGTTTTATGCTGGAGCTGCACGTCAAGATCCACCAACCGTTTGTTTTCATCCAGCTGGAAAAAAATCAGATAGATCGGCTTGCTCCAACCGATGCTGCCTGGCGGATACATGATTTTGCAGTACAATCCATTGGAACGGCGGTCAGGATAAATCAGTTCGTTCGGCTGATCGCCGATTCCCCGCGCTTTTAAATAGGCCCGGATATACGAATCCGTAACGCCGACGGCCAGGTCTTTACGGAGCACGTCCTTAATGGCCTCCGGCGTCACGGGTTCATCCTCTGGCAGCTGGAAGCATTCACGCAGCCGGTCGTGCGTCAGGCGCGTGGCTTGCTGCGCGGCGCAGCCGGTCAGCGCGACCGCGATGTATAAAAGCAGAATTGCACAGGTTATGCGCAGCATATCAATCGGCGTATCCGTCGGGATTTTTCTGACGCCAATCCCAGGCGTCCTGAATAATCTTTTCCAATTCGGGAAAGCGGGGCTTCCAACCGAGAACGTTGCGCGCTTTGTCCGCTGAAGCCACAAGCCGCGCCGGATCGCCGGGGCGCCGTCCGGTTTCCTCGGACTTGATTTCGAGACCGGTGATTTTGCGGGCGCATTCAATCACCTCGCGCACCGAGTAGCCGTTGCCGTTGCCCAGGTTGAAATAGTCGCTGGCGCCGCCCTTTTCAAGGCGCTGCAAGGCCAGCAGGTGCGCGTCGGCGAGATCCAGCACGTGAATGTAATCGCGGATGCAGGAGCCGTCCGGCGTGTCGTAATCATGGCCGAAAATCGAGATCGATTCGCGCTTGCCGACCGCCGCGTCAAGCACCAGCGGAATCAGGTGCGTTTCGGGCGAATGGTCCTCGCCGTATTCCTTGCTGGCGCCGGCGGCGTTGAAGTAGCGCAGGCAGACTGATTTAAGGCCGTAAGCGGCGTCGCAATCGCGCAGGAAGTACTCGAAGAACAGCTTGGTGCGTCCGTAGGGATTCGTCGGCTGGGTTTTGCTGTCCTCGGTGATCGGCACGCTCTCCGGCTCGCCATAGACGGCGGCCGTGGAGGAGAAGATGAAATTGCGGATGCCGGCGTTGAGGCAGGCTTCCACCAGCGCGACGCTCTGAGAAATGTTGTTGCGGTAGTAGGAGGCGGGCGCCTCGACCGATTCGCCGACAAGGCTCAACGCGCAGAAGTGCATCACTGACTTGATGCCGTGCAGAGCGATGGTCTGGCTGAGCAGATCCATATCGCCGCAGTCGCCGTGGACGAATGTGGCTTTGGGATTAGCGGCGGAGCGATGCCCGCGGCTGAGATTGTCAAGCACGACGACGTCGCGCCCTTCTTCGATGAGTTGTTCTACGACGACGCTGCCGATGTAACCTGCGCCGCCAGCCACTAAAATCGACATGGTGCGAATTCCTTTTCCTTATGATGAGAGCGGCGGCGCTGTCTGGCGCGCCTCGAATCATGCGGAGCGCGCCGTCTTGCCAAGCCGCGTTTCAGTGAGCGAGGCTGGCGAGTCGGGAGTCCAATTGCAAGCAAAAACAATCCCAGCGCCGCGAGAACCGAGTCTCGTCATTTTATTCGTTTGCTTTGATGGGCAAACGAAAGAAAAACAGAGCGCCCTCGCCTTGCTTGCTTTCAAAATCGACCGTGCCGCCATGCATCTCCACAAATTTTTTGACGATCGTAAGTCCCAGGCCGATTCCGCGCGTGTTGAATTCATAGATGCCCGACGAATGATGCAGCACGTCGAAGGTGGAGAACAGCGGATCGAACACGTGCTGGCGGTCTTCCTCCGAGACGCCGACGCCGTTGTCGCGCACGGCGAATTCAATCCAATCCGTCCCGTGCCGGCGGATATAGAGTTGAACCATGCCATTATCGGGCGTGAATTTAATGGCGTTCATCAGCAGGTTGATCAGCGCGTCATAGATTTTATCCGCATCGGCCATGAATGGCGGAACGTCATCATCGACTTTGATTTCTATCGTTTGCGAACGCAGTTCAAGGAACATGCGCACTCCCTCGTGAACGCGCCGCGCCAGCGTACGCGGATTGACTGAGGCGCGAATGAGCGACCGCTCAAAATCGCCTTTATACGTGAATTTGAGCGATTGCATGGTCAGATGCTCCAGTTTATTCGCGGCTTTGATCGCGGCCTGCGCCATCTGCGCCAATTCGGGCCGGTCCTGCAATTGCCGCTCGATGATGGCCAGCATGCCGCCGATGGTGGATACGGGCGTGCGCAGTTCATGCGAGGTTTGCGTGATGAAGGTCGACTTGAGTTTGTCCAGCGAACGCAACTCTTCGTTTTTCAGTTCCAGTTCGCGTTTAGCGGCTTCGAGCTCGGCGGTGCGCTCCAGCACGCGATGCTCCAGTTCGGCGTTGAGCGTGCGGATCTCCTGCTCGGCCTGCTTGCGCTTGGTGATGTCGCGCAAGGAGGCCAGCCAGCATTGCTGCTGGTTCCATTCGATCTCGACCACGTGCAATTCCAGCGAAACTTGGGAGCCGTCCGAACGCTGAATCTCGAGTTCCGTGGAGGCGTCAGGCGCCACCTGAAAATCCAGCGGCTTATCCAGCATGTCTTCATAGGAGCGTTCAAAAAGCCGCTCCGCGGCGGGATTGACGAAGCGCACCACTCCGTCATGGCCGACGATCAGGATGCCGTCGGCGTTTTTCAAAATGATGCGGCGAAGGCGGCGCTCGCTTTGATTGAGCTGCTTGCGAAGTTTGTGGCGCTCCAGCGCATAATGGATCGCTCGCGCCGCGATCCGGCCGTCCAACTGGTTTTTCGAGAGGAAGTCCTGAGCGCCTTCGCGGACAGCGGAGTAGGCGATCTCATCGTTGTCCATGCCGGTCAGCACGACGCACGGCGTGTCGGGGAATTGCTCATGCAGCGTGAGGAAAGTTTGCAGCCCGTGGCTATCGGGAAGAGATAAATCAAGCAACACCAAGTCCGCGGGGATTTCACGCAGCTGGTTCAGCGCATGTTCAAGCCGGGGCGCGGTGCGAAGTTCAAAGGCGCCGTGTTCTGTCTCCGCCAGCATGATTTCCATCAGTCTGGCGTCGCCGGGATTATCCTCCACGAGCAGCAATTTCAGGGGATGCTGGATCATTTCATACGTTTCCTCGATCAATGGCGCCGGTGCGCCGCTTGACATGCTCCCGTGATATTTAAACGGTATTCACCGGCAAAGTAAAGAAGAATGCTGAGCCCTTTCCTGGCTCGGATTCCACCCAGATGCGCCCGCCATGACGCAAGACGATGCGCTGGCACAGCGCGAGACCGATGCCTGTTCCTTCGTATTCTTCCCGGCTGTGCAAGCGTTGGAAGATCTGGAAAATCCGCTCACGGGCGTCGAGCGCGATGCCGATGCCGTTGTCCCGGACGCAAAAGCGCCATCCACCGCCGCTTTCGGATGCTTCGATGCGGATTTCCGGCGTGTTTTCACCGCGGAACTTGATGGCGTTGGCCAGCAGGTTCTGAAACAGCTGGGTGAGCTGCGATGGATCCGCCAGCAGCGTGGGGAGGCTGTCCAGTTCTATGCGGGCCTGACTCTCCTCGATAGCCAGGTGCAGATTGTCCATCGCGGCTTGCACGATCTGCCCGCAGTCGACGGACTCGAATTCGCCTCCGCGCGTGCCGACCCGCGAGTATGCCAGCAGGTCGTTGATCAATCGCTGCATCCGGATGGCGCCGTCCACGGCGAAAGTGATATACTCATCGGCTTCGGCGTCCAGTTTGCCGTGGTAGCGGCGCTGCAGCAGTTGGATGAAGCTCGTCATCATGCGCAACGGCTCCTGCAAGTCGTGCGAAGCGATATAGGCGAATTGCTCGAGTTCCGCGTTCGAACGTTGCAATTCCTCCGCTGTCTGGATCAACCGCTGCTCGATCTGTTTGCGTTCGGTGATGTCGTAGATGATGCCCACAAGACCAACGATTTCATTGTCTTTGTTGCGCAACGGGGCCTTGGTGATCAGCGTATGGTGATTGTGCATGCCCGGATTGACCTGAATGCGCTCGACATTGATCAGCGGCTCGCCCGTGCTCATCACACGTTCGTCATCTTCCAAGGCGACTTTTGCAGCTTCTCCGGGATGCAGGTCCATCGCCGTGCGCCCCAGCGCTTGCCGGGTGCTTTCCAGTCCGAGAAGATGCATCTGACTGCGATTGATTAAGTTATAACGGCTGTTGCGGTCTTTGACCACAATGCCGCAGGGCAGGTTTTCGATCAACGTGCGCAGCCGGTTGCGCTCGTCGGAAAGAATTCGGGCGGCGCGGAGCCGCTGCCGGACTTCCTGGCGCAGGGCGGTGTTCGCTTTTCTCAATTGCTCGGTGCGCTGTTGCACGCGCCGTTCCAATTCCTCTCCGTATTCCGTCAATGTCTGAGCCATGATGTTGAACGAGTCGGCCAGACTGCCGATTTCATTCGCGCTGTCGATGTTCACTCGCAGGTTCGTCTCTCCAGAAGCGATGCGATGGGCCGTTTGCGTCAGCCGGATGAGCGGAAGAGTCAAGGATCGGCTGACCGCCAGCGCCACAAGCAGCGTGCAGAGAGAGACGAGAATGAAGATCTGCATCATGCCGTTGGCCAGCATTTTGGCTTCGTTCAGCGCTTCGTCGCGGTCGATTTTCACAACCAGAGCCCAGCCGGCGGAGCGGATCAAGCGGGTGGAAGCCAGCACGCGCTTGCCCCGGTAATCGGTCCAATCGGAATTCTGTATCGTGTCGGGATCAAAGGCGAACATCAAGGGCGAGGAGCTGGTCAAGTGTATCGTTCGATTCAATGTGGCGTCCGGATCGAAGCGTGTGGGAGCGAGCAGCTCCGCGCTGGAATGATCCGGCGTCCTGCGAGCTAGCAAAATCTCGCCGGTCACACCTAAGCCGGAATAGTCATCGGTCAATGCCTGCAGGTCATCGGCCTGCATCAGCAGCTTCAGGCTGCCCAATGGGCGTTCCAGATTATAATACAGCGGCTCATCGAATTGGATCAGCAGCCGTCTATCCTGATCGCGATACAATCGATCGATATGCAGCATGCCCTCATCCAATGGTTTTTGTTTCTCTTCCACCATGCTTCCAACGCGCTCTGGACGCGTTGACGCCACGACTTTCCCTTCCGGCGAAATAATCTCCAGCGCCACCAGTTCATCCGATACGGCCACGACTTCTTCCAGCATGAATGCGACTTTTTCCGCCGCCTCGACATCTCCCAGATACAACATCCAATTCAAGTTTTCCAGCAACGCCGGATTGTTGGCGAGTTGCTGCGCTTGCTCAGTGTATTCCTGCAGCAGTTTTTCAATGCCATGTTCTTCGAGCGCGGCCACGGTGTCCAGCCGCGTTCTAGTCTGACGGATGAAGGCGTCGCGCGCGTCGATATAAGTCAAGATGCTGCCCAGCACCAGCGGACCTAAAGCCAGCCCGAGAAAAATCAGCGTTAATTTGTGTGATATTTTCATGTCGAATCGTTATTCCGGATCTGCAGTCACACAGGATCCGGTTTGGGGGGCAGTTTCACGATTGAAAACCAGAAATCCTCGATCGATCGAACGATGTGCATGAACTGATCAAACTCCACCGGTTTGGTGATGTAGCAATTGCAATGCAAATTGTACGAACGGAGGATGTCCTCCTCGGCCTTGGAAGTCGTCAGCACAACCACAGGGATCGCCTTGAGCGCCGGATCGCGCTTGATCTGCGCCAACGCCTCGCGGCCGTCCATTTTGGGCATGTTCAGATCGAGCAGGATGATGTCCGGCCGGGGCATCTCGCTGAACGGCGGCTTGCGGCGCAGCATGTCCATCGCCTGCCGCCCGTCCTTCGCCACCAGCAGGTCGATCGCCATCTTGCCTTCGCGCAGGGCTTCCTGGGTCAGGCGCACGTCCGCCGGATTGTCCTCGACCAATAAAATAATGAGCGGATTGCCCCGCTTGGCGGCTGACATCGGACGCTCCCCGGTATAGCGCGATCACTGCTTTACACAATAGTTATCCAAAGCATCCGGGAAAATCAATTTCTTTAACTGCAATTTACGGGAATTCGCCCGGCCCGCAGGATCTTCTCAAAGTCAGCGTGAAATCGTAGCGCCGCCGTCCCGGCGGCTTGTCTTGCCGGCGAGACGCTGGCGCTACAATCGTCCGAAACTTTACTTTGAGAAGATCCTGGAACTGCCCGGACGAAGCGCCGCATTCGCTTGACAAGCTTGGCTTGGCGTCGCATGGTGCCCTTTGCCTGTGCATCAAACAGGCCCTTTTCATTTTAATTGCGGAGATCAGGAACGTTGACGGAGCCTACAACAGCGCAGGTCGATCATGATGTGAGCGACGAAAAATCGCTTTCGAGATTATATACGGACGAGCTGGTCAAGGAATACGGCGGCCGGCGTGTCGTGAACAAGGTCAGCATCGAAGTGCGTCAGGGCGAGATCGTCGGTCTGCTGGGCCGCAACGGCGCGGGCAAGACGACCACCTTCAACATGATCGTGGGCATCACGCGCCCCAATGGTGGCAAGGTCTGCTTCGACGACGTGGACATGTCCGACATGCCGATCCATCGCCGCGCGCGGCTCGGGATCGGCTACCTGGCGCAGGACACCTCCGTTTTCCGCAAGCTCTCCGTGGAGCAGAACATCCGCGCCATCGCCGAGGTGCTGCCGAACATGAGCGAAGAGGAGAAGGAGCAGCGGGTCGAGCTGCTGCTGGAGGAACTCGGCATCGCGCGCCTGCGCAACAGCATCGCCTACACCCTCTCCGGCGGCGAGCGGCGCCGCACCGAAATCGCCCGGGCGCTGATGCCCAAGCCGAAATTCATCCTGCTCGACGAGCCGTTTTCCGGCGTCGATCCCAAGGCCGTCGAGGAGATTCAGAGCATCATCCGGCAAATGCGCGACCGCGGCCTGGGCATCCTGATCACCGACCACAACGTGCGCGAGACGCTCACCGTCACGCAGCGCGCCTACATTATTGATGAGGGCAACGTCCTCGTCAGCGGCACGTCCGAGGAGCTCGTCAACGACGAAAAAGCCCGCCAGATCTACCTCGGCGAAAAATTCTACATCCAACTCGACCAAGACCGCTAGACTTTCTGGAAGTTTTTTTCTCAAACGCTAGGGCGTGTCGTCAATTAATCTTGACGCCGTGATCGTCCTTGGCGACAATTTTGTATACATTGCTCAAGCTCCTGCTCTTGTTG
>JAFGJS010000066.1 GCA_016928995.1 Candidatus Sumerlaeota bacterium
CCTTTTCGTTCCTCTGAATTTTCGAACGAAAACCGGAGAAAAATCCACCTTAATGGCTGTCCAGTTTTTGGGGACAATTATAGCATTCATTGTAATTATCATCTCTTAAATTTTGTTCCGCGCACAGGATATGCGATCTAACGTCATCAAATGGTATCAACAAAGAAAGAGATATTTCATCATATTCCTTATCAAAAAAATCAATGAACGAAGCCCTTAAATAGTCCTCTGTATATACACTAAATTTAACTGCTTCTGAAGGATTAGGAAGGTTGCCGTAGTGCTTGAAATTTATTCTCGCTGTATTCAAGTCCAAAATTTTTGCCCAATACTGAATTTGTCTTCCTGTTTTTTCTTTGATCGCATCAGCATAAGAAGTAAATGGAGTCTTCTCTTTCTTGATTGGGACATCATACTGCTTTATTATACCCCAGCAAAGCATTTCCACCGAATCTTGAAAGAGTGATATAGCCATACCTGCTGAAATTGGATCATTTTGTTCGGTGAAGATTTGGCCTTGGATAAATAAACGTTTTGAAAGAATCAGTTGATCGATCATAAGAGTATCTTCGCAAGATATATTACATCATGCCTTTAACCGTCCATTCCTAGACCCCAAACCCTAGACCCCAGACCCTATTGCAGCTGCACTTCCTTCATCTGCTTGATCATGCTCCGCACGCAGTCCTTGAAATCTTTGCCGCGTTGCTCGAAGTTTTTATATTGATCGAAGCTGGCGCATCCCGGCGAGAGCAGCACGATGTCGTTGGGCTGCGCGGATTCGATGGCGCGCCACACCGCCTGCTCCATGTTAAAAACCGGTTTCGTGAGCACGTCCCGGCTCCAAGCCTGCATCATGCCTTGGGCCGCTTCGCCCATCACGATCAGCGCCTTGACCTTATCGCGGATGATGGGCAGCAGCCGGCTGAATTCGTCGCCTTCCTTGGGGCGTCCTCCGGCGATCAGGATGATCGGCCGGTCGAAACTTTGCAGCGCCACTTCCATCGCGTCGAGGTTCGTCGCTTTCGAGTCGTTGATGAACTGCACGCCGTGATATTCCGCGGAGAGTTCGATGCGATGCTCCACGCCTTCGAACTGCGAGATGCCTTCGGCGATCTGTTCCGGCGTCACGCCCATGATGAACGAGACAGCCACCGCCGCGAGCGCGTTGAGCTCGTTATGCTGGCCGGGGAGTTTCAGGTCGCGCACCGAACAGATGTCGATGGGCCGCGTTCCGTCATGCACCATGATGTTGCCGCCGGAAACCATCACTCCCGGCTGGTTCGGAAAACGGCGGCTGAAGCCCCAGACTTGCGGCTTGGCGTCTTTCGCCAGCCGCCAGACCTTCAGGTCATCCGCGTTCAGCACCAGCGTGTCCCCGGCCGCGGTTTGATTCATCATGATCCGCGCTTTCGCCGCCAGGTAATTCTCGAGATTGCCATGCCGCTCCAGATGATCCGGCGTCAGGTTGAGGATCACGGCCACGTTAGGATGAAAAAGCTTGATCGTCTCCAGCTGGTAGCTGCTGACTTCGATCACCAGGATCGATTCGTCGTAGTGCTCCGGGGGATTCAGCAGCACGTCGCTGAACGCCGTGCCGATGTTGCCGCAGGCGATCGCTGGCTTGCCTGCTTTATTCAGGAGCTCCGTAATCAGAGCCGTCGTTGTCGTTTTACCGTTTGTGCCGGTGATCGCCACGATTGGCCGGTCCGTCAGCCGGTACGCCGCTTCTATTTCGCTGATGATCTCAACGCCCATGGAATCCAGCAGCTGGTAAGTGCGATTTTTCGGTGAAATTCCCGGGCTTACGATAGCCAATTCGGGCTTCCAGACATCGGGGTTGAAACTGCCTTCAAAGAAAAGCTCCACCTTTGCTTCGCGCAGTTCTTCTTCGCTTTGTTCGCCCAGCGTAGAGGGATAATCGTCGGCCAGCGCTGTTTTTGCGCCGAGGCTGGAGAGCAATAACGCCGCTGCAACGCCGGAACGGCCGGCTCCGAGCGCCAGCACCCGCAGGCCGTTTATTTCGTCGATGTTCCATTTTTCAGTGTGGTAATCCATGATGCTTCCGCCTTGTACGATGCCTCATCATCAGAAGGAGACGATAAAAGCGCAAGATTAAAAATGCGTCCTTTACGGATTCTGATGCGCGTTCCGATGGCTATTGGGCGCAGTAATCCCAACTTAAGGCGTTATCGCGTTAGCAAATGCATGAAACTGGGAGACATAGAACGCCTTTAGACTGTCGAAATCAACCGCTTATCCCAGGCCGTTTTTTTTACACGCAAAGGTGAAATTCAATTGAGCAATACGGATTCGAACCTTAATATTGCATATTATGAAAGTAGACGGACTTATCTCGCGCATCATTTTTGGTCCCGTGGATTCGCGGCGCTATGGGCGATCACTGGGCGTGAATCCGCTGCCGGCAGGCGTCAAACTATGCAGTTTCAACTGTCCATATTGCGAATGCGGCTGGACCGACGTGCCCGCCAGCCGCGAAGCGCGAGCGGAACTTTTTCCAACTGCGGCAGAAATCACTACAGCGTTGCGTACGGTTCTCGAACAGGCTGCGGCGGAGAAACTGCCGATCGACACGATCACGTTCGCCGGCAATGGCGAACCGACGCTGCATCCGGAATTTCCGGCTTTGATCGACGCTGCGCTGGCCGCGCGCAATGAACTGGCGCCTTCCGCCGGACTGGTCGCACTGAGCAATTCGACTACGCTGCATCGCCCGGAGATTGTCGCAGCGCTCAGCAAACTCGACCGGCAGGTGATGAAACTCGACGCCGGAACGCAGGAATGCTTCCGGCGGATCGCCATGCCCATCGAGCCGATGTCGCTTGACAGCATCGAAGCAAACATTCAGAAACTGTCGAGAGTCGTTTTGCAGTGCATGTTTGTGCAGGGACGTGTGGATAACACCGGCGACGAGGAAGTGGCGGCCTGGCTGGAGCGCGTCAAACGGATCCAGCCGCTCAGCGTGCAGATCTACAGTCTGGACCGCAAAGCCGCGGATTATCGTCTGGAGCCTGTGCCGCGCGAGACTCTGGAGCGGATCGCTGAACGTGTGCGCCAGGCCGGCCTGATGGCGGAAGTATTTTAAATAGACGAAACAAAGCTTACAATTGGCGATAATTTATGGAAGACCTTCAAAACCACGAAGAAAATAATTGGTCCAAAAAAGATCCGCATCAGTTCACGCAGGAATTCGAGGCGCTGCTGCAAATCAGCTACTTTGTGGATTCCGCCATGGCGCTGCACGACATCCTTGATAAGATCGTGGAAATCACCGTGCATGCCAAGGAAGTGGACGTCTGTTCGATTTATCTGAAAGATGAAGCGGGACATGGGATCGTGCTGCGCGCCTCGCGCGGATTAAGCCCAAACTTAATCAACCAGGCGCGCTATGAGTCCGGCGAAGGGATTCCGGGTTGGGTTTTCGCGAATGGAGAGACGCTGGCTCTTTCCGACGCGCAGGAGGATGAGCGTTTCCAAACCGAAGAAAATTCGAGTGCTGGCGAATTTAAATCGTGGCTATGCGTTCCGCTATATATTCGCGAAGAGATCATCGGGTGCCTCTCCATTCGCATGCGCGAGCGTTACGAGTTCGACAAGTCGGACCTGTTGCTGTATGAAACGATCGCCCGCCAGATCGGCATCGTGATCGAGAAGTCGAGGCTTTATTTCGACAAGATCGACGCTGAGCGCATGGGCGCCATCGGACTCAGCCTCTCGGAGATTTCCCACTCGATTAAAAACATCCTCTCCAACATGCAAGGCTCGATGTATCTGGTCGAGTCATGCCTTGCGCGCAACGACATCAGCTGCGCCCGCGAGGCGTGGGATTTGGTGCGCCGTTCGAATCGCAAGATCGCCCGTTTGGTGCAGAACATGCTTTCCTTCAGCCGCAGCGCCAAACCGCATTTGGAGCGCAATAATCTGAACGCTCTGATCACCGATATTCTGGAGCAGATCGAGCGGACGCTGGAGAATAAAAATATCACTGTGGAGCCGCGTCTGGAGACGGACCTGCCGGAAAGCTGGTTTGACTACGATCATATTTACGACGCGGTGATGAATCTGGTGACTAACGCGGCGGACAGCCTGGCCGACGTTGAGAACGGCCAGGTGGAAATCCGCACGAAAACCGACCGTGAGAACAAGCAGATCATCCTGACTGTCCGCGACAATGGCTGCGGCATTCCCAAGGAACTCCAATCTAAAATCTTTCAACTTTTCTTCACTACGAAAGGCGCGCAGGGAACCGGCATCGGCTTGGCCTGCACGCGTAAAATCATCGAAGAGCACGGCGGGAAAATCTCGCTGGAAAGCGAGTCCGGCGAAGGAGCGGCTTTTATTGTGCGCTTGCCTCTGGAAAAGCCCGAACATCAGCAGACATTGGTATAGGAACGATATTTTTTCTTTTATTGACTGGCTGGCGATGCAGGGGAGCTGCGCTCAATGGGCGCGGATATCAATAACCTCGGATTTGCCGAAGGAGCGCATTTTTTCAAGGTCGTTGATTTTGACGATAATCATGGTGATGTCGTCGTGCTGCCGGGCATGATCGGAGAAACGGTCGATGTCCTTCATGATCGCTTGTTGAATTTCTTGCGGTTTGCTTTTGGGACCGCAGCCGCGAAGCACTTTGAGCAAACGATCCCGGCCATATTCGTCTCCGCTTCGATTCATCGCTTCCACCACGCCGTCGGTGTAGAGGATGAACACATCATTGTTGTTGAGCGGAACGTCGATTTCCTCCATCATCTGATCGCTCACTGTGTCGATCAGTCCGAGCGCGATTCCGCGCGGAGTGTGGATGAGCGTCGTGCTCCCGTCGCCGGTCAGCTGCACCATGGGCTCCTGCCCGGCGCGGCACATTGACATTTTGCCATGGCGAAAGTCCATGATCGCAAAGATCATCGTGATAAAGACTTTGTCCTCCGTGTCCTGCAGGAAGCGCTGATTCACCTCGCGCATCACGTCTCGCGGAGTCCGGATCAGCGAACTTTGCGCGCGGATCACGCTGCGCGCCATCGTCATGATAATCGCTCCGGGAATCCCTTTGCCCACGACGTCCGCGATCACCAAACCCAGCCGGTGCCCATCCAGCCAGATGAAGTCGTAGAAATCTCCGCCGACCTCCAGCGCCGAAACACTGGTGCCGGAAAAATCCACTCCGGGAACATCGGGAACCGATTTGGGCAGCAGCAGTTGCTGAAAGCGGCGAGCGACGTTCAGTTCCTGTTCGATCCTTTGTTTTTCCGACAATTCATTGTAAAGCTGCACCGTGTCCACCAGCACGGCGGCCTGTGAAGAGAACGCTTTCAAGGAGCGCAGATCGCTGTCGGTGAACACCTGGTCGTTGCGTTTGTTCACCATGCAGATCACGCCGAGAATTTTTTCGTGCACCTTCATCGGTGAGAGGATCAGGCTTTTCACCGGCAGTTGGCTTTCGGAAAACCTCGGCATCCGGCGGTCCGTTTGCGCGTTGGCGATCAACATCGCATCGCCGTTTTGGGCCACAAGCCCGATGATTCCTTCGCCGATCTTTACGCGCTCCTGCTTGACGATCTGCTCCAGGTATTTCGGCTTCGTGAGCACATAATCCGACGTGCTTTGCAGCGGGGGAAACATGCCTGCAATCACGCGCGGGGTGAGCGTTTCGCCGTCGTTGTTCACCAGAAATATCGCCCCGGCCTCGGCTTGCGTTTGCTCGACGATGTAATTATTGATGTCGTTCAGGCTTTTTTCCTCATTGATTTCCGTGCTCAAGCTCTGGCCGAGCTGCGACAGCAAATCGAAAACCGCCTGCGTTTCCGTGCGCAGTTGCAAGACCCGGTCTTCCTGGTCCTGAAGCTTGATGATATAACGACGGACAAGGATCGCCAGAAACAGGCTCAAGCCCAGCGCGCAATACAACAAAATCTGATATAGAAAAATATCATTCGACATCGGATCAGCCAGATTATCCTCGTCACATGGTCTTAAAGTCTTCGCGGCACACTCAAATCCTTATGGCGCGGTGTCACGCGCCATTCAGCATCTTTCTGCGGGAGCATGGCAAGATCCTGCAGCGTTCTGTTGAGCTGATGCGCCTTCACGTTTTTCAAACCGTTCCAGCGCCAGAAACAATAAACCATCATCCTCGCGCCGAGGCAAGCTTTATTGTTATTTTATATCAAAGATTCCGTTCTGTAACTCCAATAAGTGCATTGTCCCGGAGTTTTTGAATGGATCGTGCGGGGAGGAGCGCCGCATGAAAAAAAAACCGGCCGTTGCGAGACAACGGCCGGGCGTATGATCAGTTATTTGGGATTGAGTCAGCGGAGCGCGCCATTCGGATCGTGCAGCGGGAAACTGTTGCATAACTCCTCCACTTGCGCACGAATGCGGCTCAGCAGCGCTTCATCTTCGGGCGACTTCAGCGCCTGGCAGATCCAGCCGCCGATTTTGCGCATTTCGTCTTCCTGCATGCCGCGCGTGGTCAACGCCGGTGTGCCGATGCGGATGCCGCTCGTAACCATTGGTTTTTGAGTGTCGAACGGGATCATGTTCTTGTTCACCGTAATCGCCGCGCGCTCCAGCGCCGCTTCGCCGGCTTTGCCCGTGATGCCCAGCGGCGTCAAGTCGCACAGCAGCAGGTGGGTGTCCGTGCCGCCGGTCACCAGGCGCACGCCGCCGGATTTCAGCGCCTCACCCAGCGCCTGCGCGTTGTCCAGGATTTGTTGGGCGTATTTTTTGAACTCCGGCTGGAGGCATTCGCCGAACGCCACGGCCTTCGCCGCGATCACATGCATCAGCGGACCGCCCTGCATGCCGGGGAAGACCGATTTATTGATCGGCTGGGCGTATTCTTCTGTCATCAGGATGAAGCCCGAACGCGGGCCGCGCAGCGTCTTGTGCGTCGTGCTGGTCACGATGTCCGAATGCGGGACCGGGCTGGGATGCACGCCGCCGGCCACCAGGCCGCTGAAATGCGCCATGTCCGTCATGTGGATCGCGCCGACTTCCTCGGCGATTTCCTTCATCTTGGCGAAATCGACGATCCGGGGATACGCGCTCCAGCCGCTGATCAGCAGTTTCGGCTTCACCTCGCGCGCGGTCCTGGCCACCGCATCGTAATCCAGGCTTTCTGTCTCCTTGCTGAGCTGATAGCCGTGCGCCTCGAAGACCTTGCCGGAGAAATTCAATCGCATGCCATGCGTCAAGTGCCCGCCGTGAGCCAAATCCATGCCGAGGATTTTGTCGCCCGGCTGGAGCAGCGCGAAGTATACCGCGATGTTCGCCGAGCTGCCCGAGTGCGGCTGCACGTTCGCGCACTGCGCGTCGAAGAGCTCCTTCGCCCGCTCGATGGCCAGATCCTCCGCCTGATCCACGAACTCGCACCCGCCGTAGTAGCGCTTGCTGGGCAGGCCCTCGGCGTACTTGTTGGTCATCACGCAGCCCTGCGCTTCAAGCACCGCTGCGCTGGTGTAGTTCTCCGACGCGATCATCTCCAGACCGCGCGCCTGGCGCGTATACTCGCGCTCAATGATCGCGGCCAGTTCCGGATCGCTCTGCCGGATATGATTAATCTGCAGGTAGCCCTCTTGGGCCGTAGGAGTTGTGGACATCGGAAGCGCCTCTCTTTACGGAGAAAATGAGAACGAAACGCCGCCGATTATATCCATTGAATCAACACACGCAACCCTCAAATCGTTGAAACCAATCAAGCCTCCGTTGAGGCCTAGATAAGAGGTTTGTTTGAATGTGGCCTCTCCCTATATCTATTCCTATCTCCAAATCTCTTAACAAAAACACTACTCTACGATCAATGAACCTGTCACGGCAGACTGATTAATATCATTTCCACTGTAATCCATATATCCTGTCGTTTTATATAAAAGAGATTTTATTATAGCACGCACTCCTTCGCCACAGTTGCTAGCGGTGTTATTTCTGTCTATAAAGCCAGAGACTAATCTTGAATCTACTTTCGCAAAGTAACCATATTTGCAATTAGTAACATCGCTCTTGTATACTACTACCGTAGAATTGTAGTTTGATGTGATGCCTGTGCCGATATTTGAGATTTGAGCGATTCGAATATCCCCCTGACTGAAATCACTAACTAATACGCCCATTGAATCTACATAACTTGAGTCTTTATTGTGAATGTTTAGCATTACGACATCCTGGATATTAGCGAAGGAGTACCAGCGAACATGAATCCCGAGAAAATTATATTCGAATTTGCAGTTTTTCACTGATATGGTTGAGCGTTCATATATGCCGATTGCTGCATATGTGGTGTATTCAAACTGGATGCCTTGAATGGTCAGGTTGCTCTGATTTTCGATGAATATTCCGTATTCCCGGATTGCATTTGTTGGAGCGGCGGCATCTGCGCCGCTGATAATTACAGTATCAGGAGCATCAACATTTCCATTAATCAGTATTTCCCTATCGCCTGCGACAAGTTTTTCACCGATCGATATTGATTCACGATAAATGCCAGGCAATACATTTATCGTTGCGTTTGTTTTCAGAATATCGGGCAGCAAATCCACTGCTGCCTGGATGGTTTGCTTGGCGGTGTCTGTAGTTAGGCCGTTGTTAGCGTCGTCGCCGTTTTCAGCGTCTACATACAACGTTATATCTTCATCGAATGACTGCTGACCCAGCAAGGCGGGATTCACGACGCGGCGGTCGGGATTGAGGCGCTGGAATGGGGAACCGAGGTCGTGGCAGAACCAGACGCGCAGATAGATGCGTTCATCTTCATTAAACACAGTCGGAACCAACGGATCCATACCGGTTAGCGTATCACCGATCACGACGTTGAAGAAGCCGTCGATCACCTGAGAGGTGATATAACCCGATGGCTCACTACCGGCCACACTCGTGCTGTCGTTGGACCAGTACGAAGTTAGGCCATTCTGGTTGACCAGTGCGAACTTGAAGTAGCCCGTGCCATCGAAGGGTGTGCCGTTGTGCTTCACCCGGCCGTTGTAGTTGAACTCCACCTCCTGCTGGGCGTGGGCGAAATTCGCCAGCAGCAGGATCAGCGCCGCCCACGTGATGAAAAACAAAGCCTTAGCGTTACTTCTCATGCTCGTGTTCATCTTTCTGTTCTCCTCATGATTTATCGGGGGCGAAGATGCCCCGTCAGCCGGTATTTTTCAAGTCTCTATATATAAGGAGCATCCTGGCAGGAAAATCATGATTTTTTTTTCGATTTTTTTCATCCTTTTTTTTAGGGCAAAAATTAACGCTCCAGGGAAGCATCGAACGCCCAATCACCAAAACGACACAAGGGATTCTAAAGTATTTGAAATCAATCAAGTCCGCGCTGAGGCGGGCCGATAATTGCCGCTTAATCGTAGATCACTGAGCCATCGGTCGCTTGGATCGATGTCGTATTTCCTGAATAAGTCACATAAAAATTAGCATAAGAAACGGTTGAATTGATGCGTGAACTGACCCCCAGATAGCAGTTTTTCGCTTCGCTATTTTTTGTGCCGCTCATGAAATACATTAGGCTGTTCATCCACATGCGAAAACCGATACGGCAATTATCGGCTGTTGATTCTCGGACAGTCACTCTGGACATATAAGCGCAAAAGTAGGCAGATCCAGTATCTGTGCAAACAGTACGAATGACTGTTGCCATGCTGTTTTCGACTCGAATACCGTAAGTCTCGTCAGCATTGCTTGACGAGCTGCAATCGTTGTCGATCGTCACATCGGAAATATTTCCCGAAGTGTACGTTGTAAGTTGTATCCCTGTATGGTTCATTGCAAATTGGCAATGCGAAATGCTGATGGAACTGTAATCTGCGGCGCGTATGCCTAGTGTCAGGTAATATTCAAAGCGCATCCCCTTGACGTAAATTCTATTCAGTCTGCTGATATTGAAACCAGTGGATCGCACTGGAACCGTCGGAGCCTCGGCATCCGCTCCACTGAAGATGACATTTTCAGGATGATCAATATTTCCGATAATGCTGATAGAAGCGTCTCCAACAACAGTTTTATCGCGAAAAACACCGCTTTCCCGATAAATGCCATCGAAAACTTGAATGGTGATGCTCTGCCGGCAAAGGGCCGGTATGAGATTCCAAGCCGCCTGGATGGTTTGCTTGGCTGTGTCCGTAGTCAAACCGTTATTGGCGTCGTTTCCGTTTACAGCATCCACATAGAGAATGATGTCTTCATTGCAGGATTGAATGCCAAGCAGCGCGGGATTGACTACGCGGCGATCGGGGTTGAGACGCTCGAATGGTGAAGCGAGGTTATGGCAGAACCAGACGCGGAGATAGATGCGTTCGTCTTCGTTGAACACCGTGGGGATTGTTGCCTTTTTGCCATCGGCATGCACAAGTCGCTAAGTTCCCTGACGCCAGATATCCAAAAAAATTGGTGACGCTGGGCGACCACCTGCGTAAGGTCCGGCTGGACAAAGGACTGTCACAACCGCAAACGGCGGATTCGTTGCTTGTGAGCGTGAGCGCCGTGCGCAGTTGGGAAGCCAATCGCTTCCAACCAGAAGTTCGGCACGTGCCGCGCATCCTAGGATTTTTGGGTTACAATCCGCTTCCCAATGGACCGGGCTGGCCAGAGCGGCTCTATCAAGCAAGAGCGCAGCTGGGGCTGACACAGGAGCAAATGGCCAAGCAATTGGGTGTGGGGCATTTTTCATATCAGAGTTGGGAGCGAGACATCCGTCAGCCTAGTGAAAAGATGCGGGCGCTGTTGGAGCAGAATGAGCAGGGATAGGTCGTGGTTTGTCACGCGTCTTCCGAAGCTGAACCGGTGGTGAACTTTGACAACCTTTGAAATAGAGACAAGCCGGAGCATGCAAAGTTAGGCGTCATACAAATCGTCGAAGAGGCTTAACTGGCAAGGGGCTTGATCGTCAGGATTCAGGGAACGCGGGATCAGGCGACCGTCGTCCTGGCCACCGGATTGCTCGATGGTTTTCAGCACCTTCGGAATGCAATACTCGGCCAATTCTTCGCAGACCTGGATTGAGTTCAGGCGAAGCAGTTTGTAGCCAGCGGTTTCGGTACAATCGACGAACTTCCAGCTCGCGGTAAACTTGAATTAGTCCAGCAAAGGACCGCCCATGCCGATTCACGCACTATATATGGTTACATCCGTCTGGATGATAAAGTTGAAAGAGGTTCAGATTTGATCGCTGATGCTCTTCAACAATTTCACGAAACAGGAATTCTTTCCGGGCAGTGCTCTGCAATTTCCCTTAATTGAATCAACCATTGCCCAGTTGGAAACACCTGATCGTCGCATTTATATTCCTCGCGGAAAATATCAAAATAATATTGCACGCCATTTTGAATTTTTCCATCAGGAAATATGATAAACACCGCCGGTTTGCTTAGTTTTAAAAACTCTGTTATTTTATTCCTTGATTCCTCATCGTGGCAAATAACGCCCTTTTTCTCAATTTTCATTTTGAATAGCTCCTTTTTTGAAATATTTTCAAGGAGCCCTGTTTTTAACTTGACACGCCACGTTTCATTTATTAAAATTGATCGTTTTTTCCACTTGACAGCTATACCGAAGTGGATATAAACTGTATTTATTGTGGAGTTGACTGAACTCCACAGCATTGTGAAATAAGAAGTTACGGTACTTTTTGGACGTGGCCAACCCTCCATTTGTTGGCCCTAAAAAAAGCGTTGGCGCAGAAACGGGAAGCAAAATGGGCTTCTTAAATTCTGTCGTTGGACGCTACAGACCTGCTTTGTTGTCTCTAGCAACGAGCAGGTCTTTTTTATGCAGCGAACATTAATTTTGATCCATTTTTTTGGATACTGTCAAGAAAATTTTGAATAACCCGTGTAAATTAAAGCGGATAGCGCCAAACCGACTTCCCGGCTCTCATCGCTATGTGAAGAAATATTGTAAGTCACATTTTTGGAATGATCTATATTTATAGAGATATTTGCCATCCGTTTTTTCTTGAGTTTAACTCAAGTCTTCAGATGAATCTTCCCTGATCGGTTATCACAGATGCCGTAATGACTCCCCTTGTTCATCCTACTTGCGAGCGCTGGACTGAATACCGTCGCCGCCCGCCATCTAGCGACGCCGCCAAGCAGATCTTGTCTCCCTCAATATTAATGCTGAAGAAGCGATTGGCGCGTTAAATGTGGAAATTCAATATTACTCTCTTCCCAGAAAATATGTTAATCCCAAAGGATGTTCAGGAGTGTTTTGCTGTCGGATAAATATCCAATCATCATCATGCAACATCACTGCTTCCCAAACTAACAGGCCATAAAAAAGTTGCGCTTGTTCAAAGTCCTGCCCACAGGCTTCGTAAATCGGTTGATAGGGTGTGCCGGTCCAGTTGGCCCCCGGGATGAAACTGGAATTGAATATGCCGTTCTCTCCTTGCGCCTCTCCGCTTTCGATAGCTTGATTCATTACATGGAAAAGTGTTTCCATGATTTGTTCATGATCCGCATCGCTGAGCCTTCTTCGCCAGCGATTATAGTTTTGGCGATGTGGGATTCGTGTCTGTTGACGGCCATTAATGTCAAATAGCATGGGCATGATCCATACCGCTTTATCCATTGTCAGCAAGTAAAACTTGATTTTAAGAGTGTTTATATTGGTTCTGATGCTACTGTTTTTTATGGTTTTGGGGGATCAGCCTTGAATTCAGGAAATGACGAGGCGATTTGAACGCCTATACATAAATCGACAAGGAGCCATTGTATATCACCGTCATTCTGCTTGCGGTGATATATCTTATGACTATAGGCGGCGATGATGCAAGGGAGAATCCGTTCAATGGTGTAGGAAAGTGTCTTCTAATTTCCGCTATTTTTCGCGCCCAAACTGCTTCCACAGGCGCATTGCCTCGCGTTCGTCTATGCCGACTTCTTTGGTGAAGCGCAGGAAACGCTGCAAACTGAGTTTGGGAGTTCCCGGTTTGAAGGTATAGGCAGATGAACGAACCGGAATCATCGGATTGGCGCTGTCCGTATTTGGATCATCGCCATCTGAAGTTGGATCGTGTGTGCTGACGAATCGCTGAAGGCGTTGACGGATGTTTTTGTGGGACATAATGGTTCCTTTTATACCGCGAAATAGCCGTCATTCAAAGTTTTTGATGGCTGTCTCGGCAGCCTTTTTAACGAGGAAGTCGGCGTCGGGGTCGTCGAGCACGGCCTGGATGATGGGTTTGTCTTCCGGGTTCGCGATCTGGCCGAGGGCGGCGATGGCGGCGCGTTGTTCGGGGCAGGGTTTCGTGGCGTATTGGCGGATGATGCCGCGGCATTCGGCGGCTTTGCGTTGGCCGAGCAGGCTGAGCGCGGCGATGCGGTCGCCGGTGGCGGCGGTTTCGTTGCTCAGCACGGCGGCCTGGAGCGTGGAGAATTCGCCGTCGAGGCGCAGTTGTCCGCGCTGTTCGAGCGTGGCGAGCATCATCTGGGCCTGGCTGGCCAGCGGGTCATCGCCGCGCGCGAGGCCGAAGAGGGTGCGGTCCACGGCGCCTTTGTCGCCGGTGTAGGGGCGGGTTTCGGCGAGGAACTGGAGGCAGTAGGCGCGCCAGCGTTCGGGCTGCTCGGGGTCGCGGCACATGTCGATGAACTCGCGATAGAGCTGGCGGTCCTTGCGCTCCTGGTTGAGCAGGGCGTTGGCCATGTTGTTGCGGACGAGGAGGCTGAGTTCGGGGTCGTGGATCGCGGCTTTGAAGAAGCGCAGCGTGGCGGCGTCGAGGTTCGGATTTTTCATGCGCCCGGTGACGGCCTGGGCCTGTTTGCGGCTGTCCCATTCGAGGAAGCCGGCGAAGTCCGGGGGCGCGAGGCCGGGATCGAGGGCGCGAGCGGTTTTCGGCGGCGGAGCGGGCACGTGCGCCGGTTCGGGCCGGGGAGTGGGTTTGGGAGTGGGCGTAGGAGCGGGTTCCGGGTTTCGGGTGTCGGGAGAGGCCGTGGTTGCGCCGGCGAGCGGCGGCGAAGTTTCGGTCTCCGCGGAATCGCCGGCCGTTTTTGTCGGCGCGGGCGCCGGGTTTTGGAACAGCCAGTATATTGCCGCGGCGGCAGCGATGATGAGGATGACGACGGCGGCTGGGGCGGTGCGTGAGGTTGTTTTCATGGTTGGCTCCTGTTTTTTTTTGCGGCTTTCCAAAGAACCGCTTTCGATTCACCACAACGGCACGACACAACGTTTTTTATTCGGTGGAAATGCGGAATGAAATATTCGTCATGCCGTTGTGGTAACGATTCTTTATTAGATCTGCCTTCAGTCGTGAAGCAAGGTTTTATTTGACCGCTCCCAATAACTACTATAATAGAATTTTCTGTAGATCAAGTTCATTTTGCGGCGATTGTGAGCAATCCGGCAGCAACTTTGGAATGTGCCAGCAATCCCTCCTTTCCTATATATTATTCAAATTATGGGTTAAATAGAACTTTTGAGGGGCTAGTTTTCTCCTTTTAACAACTCAATAATGATTTTCTTAGATCTATTGTCATTAAGCCCTCTATGAACATTTAATTTGCTTTTTAAGACATTAAAATATCCATCCAATGAGTTAGTAGTATTAGGAATATTGAGTTCTGGATATTTTAGATAAGTAAATAAATATGGTAAATTAGTTTTTAGACTACGATAAGCAGATCGCAATCGCTTATGAGTATAATTCCATCGTCCTGTTTCAGGATTGATGGTTTTTTGTTTTAAAAAATCTTTCCATTTTTCGTACCACTGATTCAATTGTCTGGTAAATGATTCCTCATCAGCCCTGATTAAAGTGGCTGTTATTTCTTTTAATTCAATACTGGATTCTAATTTAGGATCGCTCGTCAAATATCTTAAGACTATTTGTGTTTGATGAAAGTGGCACATTTGGACTGGGATGTCACTAAATGCCTGTCTAACACCCCTTTTACCGTCTAAAACGATAGCTTCAATTTTAAATCCATTCTTTTCCAGATGACTTCTTCCTTGCTGATAAATACTAACTTTTTCATAAGGAGCAAACTTCCACCAAATATTCTTTTTTAAGTTTGGTTCTCTAAATACACATAGTCCTTTAACTCGAGAAAAGAAAGTGACATCAGCTACTATGACTAAGGATTGGGGATTAAGCTTTACTATACTTTTAACCTCTAATTCATCTAATTTTGTTTGTATCCATCTTGTACTTCGATTATACTTTCTGGCTAGACTAAGATATGTTTGCCGTTGCCAGACATATTGATTAAATAATTCATTTTTAAAGTTTCTATCTCTTTTTTTACTTTGAAATCTTTTACCACAATTTAAACATTTATATAGTTGTAAACCTCTTTGTCTGCCATTCTTTTTAACTCGATTATTTTTACAAAATAGGCATCTTTTTATTGGGCATATTAGTTTGTAGTTAGTTTTTATCTAAAATATAACATAAGTTAGTGTTTTTAGCCCCTCATTTTTTCTATTAACCCAAATTATGGAAGATAGGCGATTTTTGAGCTTGAGTGCAAATTCTGCTTGAACTCGATGATGCCGTTCTGTTAGGTTAGCGGTGGACTATGGCATTGAGTTGTTTGCGGTCATCTATTAAGTTTGCAGATGTTTCGTTTTTGCCGATTTACACGTTTTTTTGTTTTCCCCGATAGTCATTTTAGAATCCATTTTGAAGGAGCCGGTCATGCGTTTCGAAGCCGAACTTTCCCGTCCGCTGTTCCATAATTCTAAGGTGTGGATGATTCTATTTATCTTGTTTCTTCTGTCGCGAGGGGGGCAGGGGGCGACGTGGTCGGTGGGGAGCGGGGGGGATTTTGGCTCGCTCTCCGCAGCGCTGGCTTCGCCGTCGGTGGCGGAGGGGGATGTGCTGGAACTGCTGGCGGGGGCGCATGCGTGCGGGGCTTTGACGTGGACGAAGCGGGTGAGTATCATGGGGGCGGAGGGCGTGCGGCCGGCGTTGCTTTTGCCGGGGACTTTGGAGGCGGCGTTCGATGGGGCGGGGTCGATCACGGGGGTGGATTTGCTGGCGTCGGGGGCGGTCAGCGGGGCGCTGGTGCGGGTGAGTGCGAGCGAGTCGGCGTTGACGTTGAGCAGCGTGGACATTGGGACGACGGGGACGGGTTCGGCGGACGTGGGTTTGGCGGCGGATGCTGGCGCATTAAGCTTGGAGGATGTGGCGGTTGCGGGCGATTTCGATTTGGGTTTGCGGGCGGGGACGTCGAGTTCGGCGGCGGGGAGCGTGGAAGGTTCGCAGGTGGATGTGGCGGTTGCGGGCGAGGCGCTGGAGGTTTGGGGTGCGCTGGCGTTGGCGGATTCGTCGGTGACGATCGCTGCGGGCGAGTCGCTGGGCGGTGCGGTGAACGCGGGCGGGGCGCTGCAGTTGGAGCGCTGCGAGGTGTTGGGCGAGTCGTTGGCGAGCGGGGGGATTCTGTTTGAGCTGGAGGCGCGGGGGACGACGGTCACGCTGGTGAA
>JAFGJS010000067.1 GCA_016928995.1 Candidatus Sumerlaeota bacterium
CCTTTTCGTTCCTCTGAATTTTCGAACGAAAACCGGAGAAAAATCCACCTTAATGGCTGTCCAGTTTTTGGGGACAATTATAGCATTAAGATATTCATCAATTCTGCCAATTTTACCGGATCTTGTCCGTATGTATCTGGCAAGCTACCTTCCCAGCCTGATAATAAGGAACTCATAGGACCTGAAATTTTCGGCTTCCGGGGTGAGTTTGTTGAATACTTGAAGCCTATCATTGGTAGGACATCTATATGATATACACCAAATTCACTCACATCGTTCCATGAGAGACGGGATTTATGGAACCACGTGCAGTATTCGAAGCCGTTGACGTCGAGTTGCAGATATGCGGCGTTAGGCATGGCCATTATAACGAGAGATGCGAAGCAAAAGCCAAAAAACGTTATAATGAAATATGATAAATGATGGTAAGTTATCTCCAAACCAATAATATTGATCATGCCGTCTTTGCTATATAATGAGAAGCCGTTCAATGCGAGAATGAGCGATCCCACGAGCATTAAAATGATTTTTCGTTTAGATGGACGTAATATAATCGAATTAGAAATGTCGATGGAATCAGCGGAATGATTCATTTCAGTAGCAGTTCCTGATGATAATAGCATTTATACCTATATCGTTCATTAAAGGCAAAGCAATGAAAATGAATGCATGTCGGCTTATAGGCATTAGAGCATTAACCAATTGAACGACGGCAATGCATCACGCGCGGGATGGATTGTAAATCGGGGATGAATTCGATGAACTCGAGCGAGGTGTTCTCCTCGACCAGCGTCCTCACGGCGTCCGCCTGGCCCTGGCCGATTTCGATCAGCAGCGCCGCGCCGGGCTTCATTCGCTGCGGCGATTCGGCCAGCAAACGGCGGATCACGTTCAATCCGTCCCGTCCGGCGAAGAGCGCTTCCGGCGGTTCATAGTCGCGCACATCCGCATCGAGCGACTCACGATCCTGCGCACGGATATACGGCGGATTGCTCACGATCAGGTCGAACGGCCCCATGCGCTCGCCGAACAGGTCCGCCTCGATCCATTCCACCGCCGTCGAGACGTTCAGCCGTTCGGCGTTGGCCCTCGCCACTTCGAGCGCCGCCGCTGAAATATCCGACGCCGTCACGCGTACGGGACGCTCTGCCAACCGCACGAGCGCAATCGCGATCGCGCCGCTTCCCGCGCCGACATCGAAGATTTCCAGCGTTTCACCGGCGTTGACCGGCGCATCGCGCAGGATTTCCAGCGCCTTTTCCACCAGATGCTCGGTTTCCGGCCGCGGCGTGAGCACCGCCGGAGTCACGCAGAACTCCAGCCCCATGAACTCCCGACGGCCGCAAAGCTGAGCCACAGGCTCGTGCTTCCCGCGCCGCGTGATCAGTTCGCGATATCTGCCTTCCTCTTCCGCCGTCAGCGGCTTGTCGAAATCCAGATACAGCCGCAGCCGGTCCACGTCCAGCGCATGCGCCAGCAGCAATTCCGCATCCAGCCGCGGCGAATCCACCTCTTTCCGCGCCAGAAACTCCGCCGATTTCCGCAATGCCTCGCCGATGGTCAGCATCTCAAGCGGCGCCTGCCTGGAGTTCATATAACTCAAGAAACCACTCTACGAACGGATTTGCGGCGGGATTGTCCGGTTTGAAGATTTTCTTTTGCACGGCGAGGCCGAGTGAATTGCCCGGTTCGTCCTGCCAAGAAAGGAAAGTATGTATTTTTGCTTTATCCGTATGGTTCTCAAGATAAGGCGCCGAATGATCGTTCTTTGCTTGTTCCGCGCATTGCTGTGCGAATTCCCATAATCCGCGATTGGAATCATCCACCATGCGGCCAAGAAAAGTTTCCAGCATGCCCTGCATGGAATTGTCCGGCATGATCCAAATGCCGAGTCTTTTGCCTTTTTGATTGGTTACAATAACTCCATGCGGATCGATCTGTTCCGGTAAGTTGGGGAAATGTGTCAGGCAACAATCTCTCACGGATGCATAGCGATTGCTCGCACTGTCATTAGCGTCGATAATAATGCCAATGCGCTTTATTGCTTCATTGTCGAATTCGGTTTGCAAGTAATCTGTTTGCAGAATATTGTCAATGCCATCCCTGACGCGAATTTCGGCAAGATACTCTGCCTCATTGTCGCCCCAAGGTTGATAATGATTAATAATATAAGGAATCGTCCGTCTTTCTTCGGCTCCTTCAACGATGCAAAGATTGGGATTAATCATAATTAACGGACTTCAATTCTGTTTTCCACCGCCATTTTAATTCGCTCAACATTATAATAAACGGATTTTCCATCCTCCCGGTCAATCCGGTGGAGCGCCACATCGTCATCCGTCACTTTGTTTTCCTTGCGCATGCAATAATAAGCCAGCGCCTCGATGCAATCATAGCTATGTGTCGTGGCAAAGACCTGTACATTTAACCTTTTTGCCGTCTCAATCACCATCTTCCACATTTTTTCCAGCACAGTGCAATGCAGACCGCTGTCTATTTCATCAATAAATAAATATCCATTTTTCGAGTGTAAAATAGACACTGCGATCGAAAGCATTCTCCATACGCCCGCGCCCATGCTTCCAAGTGAAAAGATTTTCTCGGATCCTAGCATTTTTGCTCGAATATCCGGTTTCCTGATACTTGGAAAAAGATTGGATGAAATAGTCGAACCAGAATCCATGACATTAGTTACAACTTGGATCTTCTGAATATTAGGATCAACAAGCCGTACTGCCTTAAGAACATTGTCTTCGTCGTCTGTTAATTGTAAATTTTGAAATAAGCTTGCAACCTGTTCTATTGTCAATGATTTTGCCGGCACATAAAAAGTAATAATATGTTCAGTCTGGGCGCGGATTGCTCGAATGAGATTTAGAGGTATTCCGCAATTGAAGTCATTGGCTCCAACGTCATAATAGGAGAGCGGTATATGCGAAGGTTTGCCCTGGTTTGGAAATTCGATTTTGAGCGCAATATTGGCAAAAGCAGATTTAATATCTTTTACATCGCCTATGATCATCTCTTCCAATGGCTTTTCAATAATGTTCAACGTCAGTTTTTTGTCATCGGAAGAGATACAAAGGGCCTTATTGGAATCACCAAACAAAAAATTTACATTCAACAACCAACCTTCAATGTTGGAGGAATGCCGTATAATTTCATCGCGATCAATACTGATATATTGTAATATATGTGGCGATCCTTGAGAGACATATAAGCGCATTGCCTCTAGAAGAGCCGTTTTACCGACATTATTATCGCCAACCAATAGATTCACACGCGCTAAATTCTCCATGTGGAACTTGTCGAAGCAGCGGAAGTTTTCGATATCGAGTGTGCGGATCATGTTTTTTACGCCAGGCTTTACATTAAATTTGCTGTTGCGTGTTTAATTTTGGCCGCTTAAGTTCGAAATTCTTAAACCTCGTCGGAAATCAAACAGCCAAATATACAAGGAGATGGAGCATCATGTCCAATCACCCGAATTCTTTTAACACGAAAACGGACCTGACGGTCAATGGCAAAACATACGAAATCTATTCGCTCAAGGCGCTGGAACAGGCGGGGCATAACGTCGCCCGGTTGCCGCGTTCCTTGCGTGTGCTGCTGGAGAACCTTCTGCGCAACGAGGACGGCTGGAAGGTGGACAAGGCGCAGATCGAGGCGTTGCTGAACTGGGATCCGAAGGCCGAACCATGCACGGAAATCGCCTATACCCCGGCGCGCGTGGTGATGCAGGACTTCACCGGCGTGCCGTGCATCATCGACCTGGCGGCGATGCGCGACGCCATCGAGGCGCTGGGCGGCGATCCGAAGCAGATCAATCCACAGGTTCCGGTCGATCTGATCATCGACCATTCGATGCAGGTGGACGTGGCCGGCACGCCCGACGCCGCCGAACGCAACGCGGAAATCGAGTTTGGCCGCAATCAAGAGCGCTACCTGTTCATGAAGTGGGGCCAGCAGGCGTTTCAAAATTTCCGCGTCGTGCCGCCCAGCAGCGGCATCATCCACCAGGTGAACCTGGAGTTTCTCGGCCGCGTGACGATGACCAAGGACGTAAACGGCGTTACGCAGGCCTTCCCCGACACATGCGTCGGCACGGATTCGCACACGCCGATGATCAACGGTCTGGGCGTGGTCGGCTGGGGCGTCGGCGGCATCGAAGCCGAGGCTGCGATGCTGGGCCAGCCGGTGAGCATGCTGATCCCGCAGGTGATCGGCCTGAAACTGACTGGCGCGCTGCCGCCCGCCGCGACGACGACCGACCTGGTGCTGACGATCACCCGCGAGCTGCGCAAGAAGGGCGTGGTCGGCAAATTCGTCGAGGTCTTCGGTCCAGGGCTGTCCACGCTGCATCTCGCCGACCGCGCGGTCATCGGCAACATGTCGCCGGAGTTCGGCTGCACGATCACGTTCTCGCCGGTCGATGTATTGACGCTCGATTATCTGAAACTTTCCAACCGCGAGGAGCTCGTGCCGTTGGTCGAGGCGTATTACAAGGCGCAGGGGCTGTTCGGCGTCGAAGGTCCGGCGCCGGAATTCAGCGACGTAGTGGAGATCGACCTTTCCACGATCCAGCCCAGCATCAGCGGCCCGCGCCGTCCGCACGATTACATCGCGCTCAAGGACAGCAAGCCGGCGTTCGAAGCGGAATTGGCCAAGTCCATCGCGGCTGGCAAGACCGATCCACGCGACGTCGCGGCGTCCATTCAAAACGGCGCGTCCTACGAACTCAAGCACGGCAGCGTGATCATCGCTTCGATCACCTCCTGCACCAACACGAGCAATCCGGCCGTGGTCATGGCCGCCGGTCTGCTGGCGAAGAAAGCCGTCGCGCGCGGCCTCGTCAGCAAGCCCTGGGTCAAGACCAGCCTGGCGCCCGGCAGCCGCGTGGTGAGCGACTACCTCGCCGCCGCCGGCCTGATGGCGCCGCTCGAAGCGCTCGGGTTCCACGTCGTCGGCTATGGCTGCGCCACCTGCATCGGCAACAGCGGCCCGATCGACGAGAACATCGTCAAGGCCGTGGCGGACAAGCAGATCGTCGCGTGCAGCGTGCTCAGCGGCAATCGCAACTTCGAAGGCCGCATCCACGCCAGTGTGCGCTTTAACTATCTTGCCTCGCCGCCGCTCGTGGTGGCTTACGCCATCGCCGGCCGCATGGACATCGACCTGAACAGCGAACCCATCGGCGAAGACAAGGACGGCAAGCCGGTGATGCTGGCCGACGTGTGGCCCACGCCGGACGAACTCCAGGCGGCCATCGCGCAGTGCGTCACGAAGGAGATGTACGAGCACGGCTATGACGGCATCTTTGACGGCGACAAGAACTGGCGCACCATCGACGCGCCCTCGGGCGAGCGTTACGACTGGACCATCCCCAGCACGTACATCAAGTCGCCGTCGTTCTTCGACGGCATGGGCATGGAGCCTGAGCCGGGCAAAAATATCGAAGGCGCGCGGATTATCGGCCTTTTCGGCGACACGATCACCACCGACCACATCTCGCCCGCCGGCCCCATCGCCAAGGACAGCCCGGCCGCGGCGTACCTGCGTTCGCTGGGCGTGGAGGACAAGGACTTCAACGCTTACGGCACGCGTCGTGGCAACCATGAGGTGATGATGCGCGGCACGTTCGCCAACATCCGCCTGCGCAACGAACTCTGCCCCGGCGTCGAGGGCGGCTGGAGCAAATACATCCCCACCGGCGAGCAGATGAGCGTTTACGACGCCGCGATGAAGTATGGCGCGGACGGCGCGCCGCTCGCCGTGATCGCCGGCGCCGAATACGGCACGGGCAGCAGCCGCGACTGGGCCGCCAAGGGCACGAGCCTGCTGGGCATCAAGACCGTGATCGCCGAATCCTTCGAGCGCATCCACCGCAGCAACCTGATCGGCATGGGCGTGCTGCCGCTGCAATTCAAGTCCGGCGAAAACCGCAAGACGCTCGGCGTCACCGGCGAGGAGCGAGTGGACGTGCTCGGCCTCGACGGCGAGATCAAGCCCGGCGCCACGTACACCGTGCGCCTGACCCAGCCGGACGGCTCGGTGAAAGAGTTCCAGGTCGTCAGCCGCCTCGACACCCCGAACGAATGCGACTACTACCGCCACGGCGGCATCCTGCAATTCGTCCTGCGGCAGTTGGCGAAATAGAATGATTAGGGATGATAGACGAACCGCATAATCACGCTTGACGTTAATCACGCGGGGCGTTAATATTTGCCTATGATTCGATCATTCAAATGCGATGATACCGAAGCCCTTTCCAGGGGCGGCCGCGTAAGACGCTTTGTGAATATCGAGACGGTGGCGCGGCGGAAACTCAGACAGCTCGAAATCGCCGGACGTTTGGATGATTAGCGTGTGCCGCCCGGCAATCGTCTTGAAGCGCTCAAAGGCGAACGCCGCGGCCAATACAGCATTCGGATCAACGATCAATGGCGCATCTGTTTTCATTGGAGCAAAGCAGGCGCGGAAGACATGGAGATCGTGGATTACCATTAAGGAGCGATAACGATGAAAAAACTCAAACCTGTCACTCCCGGTGAGATACTGCTCGAAGAATTTCTCAAACCGATGGGCTTAACACGCTATCGCTTGGCTAAGGAGGTCGGCGTGCCCGCCCAGCGCATCAGCGATATCGTCAACGGAAAACGCGCCATCACCGCGGACACCGATCTTCGCTTATGCAAGTTTTTCGGCCTCTCCAACGGCTATTGGTTGCGCGCTCAGGCCGCCCACGACACCGAAGTCGCGAAACGCAAACTGGGACCGGCGCTGAAGAAAATCCGTCCGTGGACTGCTTCACTAGCTCAACACAGCACATCCACCCGCCGCTCCACTCGTGGAGGCTGAAGGTAGGAATGAACACATGCGACAAGACAGACGGTGGGAACATTTCGAATGTCAACAGTGTGGTAAATGCTGCATTGAGATCGGGCTTCCTTATGATCCCAAAAGTATTTTTGAAATTGCCAAATTTCTTGGTCTTGGGGTGAATCAAGTAATTGAGCAATACTACGGCCACATTACAGAGGATGGGAAAGACTGGGAATCAGAAGACCACAAAAGAACACCATGCCCATTTCTTAATGTCGATGATGATAGGAAGTCTTGTACGATCTATTCGGTGCGTCCTGAGGGTTGCAAGCTATATCCTTTTAATACTGATGGTGGTCGGCAAAATGTTGATTGTCCTGGCGCAAGAATAGTATACGCAAAACTGAAAGAGGAAGAAAACTGACTAAGGTACAGACATGAACGGGAAAAGAATTGCACACATCACCGGATTTTCTCCGCAATTTGTATTGACTTTAGTATGATACTTATTTATACTGTTCGTATAAATAAGGGTGTTGACATATGCCAAACATCAAAACCGCCATTTCGCTGCAGGAATCGTTGTTTAAGCAGGCGGAAAGCCTCGCCCGCAAGATGAAGGTTTCACGCAGCCGGTTGTTTGCGCTGGCGCTGGAGGACTACCTGCGCCGGCAACAGAATCTGCAACTGCTCGAAAAGATCAATCAGACTTGCGCCGACGAATCCGACGCCGCCGAACAAATACTCCTGCGTAAAACTCGCCGAGGGCATCGTAAAATTGTGGAGGGCGCATGGTGATTCGTCAGGGCGATCTCTTCTGGGTGGACCTGGATGAACCGGTCGGCTCCGGCCCAGGTTATCGCCATCCGCACGTCGTCGTCCAGAACAACGTCTTTAACCAGAGCCGTCTTCACACCATCGTGGTCTGCGCGCTGACCTCCAATCTTCAACGAGCCAATGTGCCGGGAAACGTGCTATTGGACGCCAACGAAGGCGACCTGCCGACGCAGAGCGTCGTGGTCGTGTCACAGCTTTTCACGATCGACAAAAGTCAGTTGGACGAACACATTGGGATGTTATCCCGGCAGCGCGTGCTCCAAATACTGGATGGGATCAATCTGCTCCTTGAGCCGCGCGAGATCGACTAAGGGAATGAGATTGTATGACGAATTCCGCAGGATCGAGACGCCAGAGTTTGTCGTTGAAGATATTTACATCGAATTGTGTGACTGTGTGGAAGATTGCTCCAGCCAGCGCTGCAACTCGGGGGCTTCGTCGCGGGAGCGGGGGACGCGCTGGAAGATCTGGCGCAGAGCGGCGCGGGCTTTTTCGTCCTGGCCTGTGGCGCGATACGCCCAGTAATAGCGCGACCAAAGTTCGTTGGCCTGAAAACGGCGCTCCAGGATGGAGAGCTGCTTGAGCGCTTCCTGATAGGCGCCGGCCTGAATCAGTTTTTCCGTCAGCATGGATCGCGCGTCGATGTGATCCGGATCCCATTGCAGCGCGGTCTCGGCGGCGCGCACGGCCTCCAGCGTTTGCTGGCGCGCGGAATATTCGTAGGCGTATTTGAACGCGCGCTCGGCTTGCAGGGCACGGTAATTGTGCATGAGCGGCCTGGCGCAAAGCACGATGATGGCCGCGATGAGCAGCGCGGCGCCCCATGCCGGGAAATTGCCGCGCAGCGTGACCGCGCCGATGCGGCGCATCTTGAGCGTGCGAATTTTCAGCAACAGCGGCCCCTGGCTGATCAGCGTGACGTCGAGCGGAAATTGCCGCGCGGATTTTTCCGGCAGCGCCGCGGCGATGGACAGCAGCGCCATAAAGACCAGCTGCGTGAAGGGCAGCTGCAGCGGGAAATTCATCATGCTGAAAACGCAGAACGCGACGAATATGGAGAGCGTCACGGCGGCGATGCGCCACTCCGCCTCGTTGGCCGTGCGCATGCGGCGCAACAGTCGAACGATGACGGCGGCCGCAAGCACGAGCAGCAGCGCGGCGCCGATGAGGCCCGTCTCGACCCAGGCCTCCAGCAACTCGTTGTGCGCGGCGTTGGTCCATGATCCGGCGTAGCGCCTCCACATCGGATCGGTCTCCGCGCGCGGCGAGTGGCGCTGCGGATAGACGTAGGTGAAGTTCCCCGCCCCGGCGCCCAGCAACCAGCGCGCCTTGGCCGATTCCCACGAATTGCCCCAGATGATCAGGCGCGTCGCGCCGCCCTCCTGCCAGCGCTCGGAGCCGAAGGCCTGCTGCCAGATGCCCGGATGCGCCGGCGCCGAGTGCGGATTCATCGGCGACGGCAGGAAGTAGAACAGGATGACGGCGGCGAATCCGGCGCAAAGCAGGATGAGGCGCCCGCGAATGCGCTTGAGGCTCAAGGCGCCCTTGCGGCGGATCCAGGCGCTGAGCAGCGTCAGCGCGCCGAGGATCAGTCCCGCGTCGGTGTGCACGGACCAGCAGACGATCATGGCGGCGGCGGAAAGCCAGAGATGGACCAGGAGATAGCCGCGCAACGCCTTGCGCCGCACGATCAAATACAGCATCAGCGCGGGCAGGAACGTCAGCGCCTGGAAATCCGCGATGTGGCTGGTGTTGCCAAAGCCGAAGTTGAGCTGACCGCGCCAGTCGGGCAGCCGCGCGAAACTGACCTGGAGAAACTGCGGCAGTCCGTGCGGAAAGAAGACGTGGCCGAAGTCCTGCGCCAGCACGCAGCAGGCGGAGAGCGTGGCGGCAGGGATGACGGCATAGGCGAGCATTACGGCATGCGTTCGGCGCGCGGCCAGCCAGTCTTGCAGCAAGGCGCAGAACAGCAGCAGATATAGCGCTTCCTTCGCGGCATCCCAGGCCAGCGAGCGGCTCTCGGCCCAGATTACGGACGCGATGCTCCAACAGAGATATAGCAACAGCGCCCCATTCGGCCAGCCGGGCTTGAGTTTGAACTCGCCATTCAGCGCAACGCGCGCGACTGTCAGCAGCGCAAGCAGCAGGATGCAGCATTCGATCCACAACGTCTTGGGCGTGATGAAACTGTCGTACGATGCGGAATCAAAGAGCATCGGCGTGAGGAACGCCAAGGCGAGGAAGATATATTTGGACCAACGATCCAATGCTTGCGAAATCATGCGCGGCCTGTGCTCGGAAAATGAGCGCTCATGCTGAACCAAAAGCGCAGCCGCGGCAAGCTGGAATTTTCAAGGAAGGCGATAGTAAATTCGAAATGCTAAATCCTAAATCCGAAACAAATTCGAAATTCAAAATTCCAATGATACAAACTGCTTGATTGCCTTTGGACTGCGCAAGTGTAGTCCAAAAAAGCGTGTGTGATAAAGTGTGGCACAGCCGCCCTCGGCTGTGTCTTACTATATCAAGATCAAATCCTATGATTTTTATAGAATCATCTCTATCGAGATTCCCATAAGTAATATCAATATGAGAAAAAATCACAGCCGAGGGCGGCTGTGCCACATTTATTGTGCTAGAGGTTTTTACTCTTCCGACTCGGTCTCTTCCAGGGCTTCGGCGGCGGCTTGTTGCTCGGCGCGGCTGAGCGGACGCATCGTGGGGAACAGGATCACCTCGCGGATGCTTGGTTTATTCGTAAGCAGCATCACCAGCCGGTCCACGCCGATGCCCAGTCCGCTGGCCGGGGGCATGCCGTATTCCAGCGCGCGCACGTAGTCCTCGTCCATCGGCTGCGCCTCTTCGTCGCCGCTGGCCTTGGCCTCGACCTGCCGCTTGAACATCTCGTACTGCTGCGCTGGATCATTGAGCTCGGAGTACGCATTGGCCATCTCCATCCCGGCGATGAACAGCTCGAACCGCTCCGCCGTGGCCGGATCGTCCTTCGCGCACTTGGTCAGCGGACATAGCGACGCCGGGTAGTCATAGATAAACGTGGGCTGGATCAACGTCGGCTCAACAAAATCTTCAAAGTAGCGCACTAGCATTTGATCACATGTTTCTGTATACATACTTGTCTCTTCAGATGAATCGCTAACTGCTGCAAATGCAGATGTTAATTCTGCAGCAAACTTAGCCGGAGGTATATCATCATCTTTTGCACCAGGTTCTGAATATGTTTTACTCTTTTTCGAATCCGGAGTTCTTTGAAATTCTTCACTATTTTGAATTGCATTATCTATTGCTCCTTTAGAAGTCTTTTCCATACCCCAATGCCATTTTTTGTCTTGATCAACGTTAAAGTATTCGCGGATCGCATCGAGCATCCGCACGCGGTGGAAGGGCGACTCGAAGTCGATCTCGAGTTCGCCGAAGGGGAATTTCAATTGTCCGAGGCTGTTCCGCGCCACGGTGCGCAGCAGTTCCTCGGTCAGGTTCATCGTGTCGTTGTAATCGAAGTACGCCGTGTAGAGTTCCATCATCGTGAACTCCGGGTTGTGCTTTGTCGAGATCCCCTCGTTGCGAAAGTTGCGGTTAATTTCGTATACTTTGTCGAAGCCGCCGACCACAAGCCGCTTGAGGTAGAGCTCCGGCGCGATGCGCAGGTATAGGTCAAGGTCGAGTGTGTTGTGATGCGTGATGAACGGTCGCGCCGTGGCGCCGCCATGGACTGCCTGCATCATCGGCGTCTCGACTTCCATGTAACCGCGCCGCTCCAGCTCGTCGCGCATGGCCTTCACGATGCCGCTGCGCAGGCGGAAGGTCTCGCGCGTCTGCTCGTTCACGATCAGGTCCACATAGCGCTGACGATAGCGCAGGTCGGTGTCTTTCAAGCCGTAAAAGTCCTTGGGGATCGGCCGCAACGACTTGGTGAGGATTTCGATCTCCTTGGCCAGCACGGAGAGCTCGCCCGTTTTGGTGCGGAACACCGCGCCCGCCACGCCCACGATGTCGCCCATGTCGGCGATGCTTTTGAACTGCTTGTAGACGCCGTCGGGCAGGGCGTTCTTGACCGCCATGATCTGAATGCGGCCCGCGCCATCCTGCAGATGGAAAAACAGGGTGTTGCCCATGTCCCGGATCGCCATCACGCGACCGGCCACGCGCACCATTTTTTCCGGTGCGATCTCCTCCTTCGGGCTTTTCACCTCGACGGCTAGCGTCTTTTCGTTCGCCATGATCTGCGCGCTGGTGTGCGTCGGATGATACTTCCAGGCGTACGGCTGGGCGCCTTCCTGGCGCATGCGCTCGATTTTTTCGTAGCGCCCGTCAGTGATGCGGTTGCGATCGGGGAGATCGGGAATGTTGAAGCTCAACGTCCTGCACCTCGGAAAATTGTTTTTGCCTCCGTCAGGAAGCAAGCGGGTGTTTATGTCACGCGGGATGCGCAGGGTCAATGGCTTTTCGGGGCAAGTTGAAGGTTGGATCGGGGACTTAATGAAAAGCCGTTTGCAGTCTGATCGCTATGACGATCGGTATCGAAATCGGGATCGGTATCGCTTTCGGAAAAAAAACCGGCGATTTCGATTTCGATCCCGATTTCGATCCCGAGCTATGGCGATGAGTTGAATGCCTTCAAGATAGAATTAGCAGCAGTTTGGGCGAAGAACAATCCAATATGGGCAATGCGCGGTCTTGATTAGAGGCGATTCATTCTGTTTGTGTTGGAATTGACACGCCTGACCGATGCGGTTAGGCTGCTTTATTAATTAAATCTTCATGTCGGAAGGAGCGAGCGAACCTTGAAAAAATTATCTTTGTATCTTTGCGGAGTGATGGCTGCGGGATTCTATATTTTGCTGACCACGCCGTGCGCGGCTCAAGAGGCCTTTGACGACCCGAAACATCGGGATTGGGAGGATCACCGGATCATCGGCATCAACAAGGAGCCTGCGCGGGCGCATTCGATTCCCTATGCGACATGGGCGGCGGCGGCCAAGGACGTGAATCGTGCGCCGCAGCGCGCGCCGGAAAACGACGACCGCACGACGCCTAACGAGTCGCCGTACATGAAGCTGCTGAACGGCCAGTGGAAATTCAAATGGTCCAAGCGTCCGGAGGATCGCCCTGCCGATTTTTACCAGCCGGCCTACGACGTGCAGGATTGGAATTCGATCAAGGTTCCGGGGAATTGGCAACTGCAAGGATTTGGCACGCCGATCTACACCAATGCAACCTATCCGTTCCGGCGCTACTGGCCTTTCGTGACCGAAGAGCCGTCGCGGGACTGGACGGCATACGCGAATCGCAATCCGGTTGGCTCGTACCGCCGGACGTTCACGATCCCAAGATCCTGGCGCAAACGCGAGGTGTTCATTCATTTCGACGGCGTGGAGTCGGCGTTTTACCTGTGGATCAACGGCGAGAAGGTTGGCTATAGCCAGGGGAGCTACACCCCGGCGGAGTTCAACATCACGGACTACCTGCAGCGCGGCGAGAACGTGATCGCCGTGGAGGTGTACCGCTGGTCGGACGGATCGTATCTGGAGGATCAGGATTTCTGGCGCTTGAGCGGGATTTTCCGCGATGTGTATCTTTTTTCCACCTCGCCAGTGCAGATCCGCGATTTTTTTGTTCAGCCGTATCTGGACGAGAATTACGAACATGGCGGCATGCGCATAACGGTCAAGGCGCGCAATCTTTCGGATCGCGAGATCGCTGATGTTATGGTTGTGTGCCATTTGCTGGATGAAAATATGAAACCGGTCATTTCTACAATGTCGAGTCGGCCTGGGCAACCGGCTGTAATGGAAACAGATACCATCTTCGAACTGGAAGCGACAACCGGAACACTGAAAAACGTCCGCAAATGGACCGCGGAGACGCCCAACCTGTATACTGCTGTGTTGGAATTGAAACACGGAAGAAAGACGCTCGACGTGAGGGCGTGCCGCGTGGGATTTCGCAAACTCGAATGGGATCAGGGCCGCCTGATGATCAATGGCGCGCAGGTTAAACTGAAAGGCGTGAACCGGCATGAGCACGATCCGGATCGCGGCCGGTTCATCACCGAGGCGTCGATGATCAACGATCTGGAACTGATGAAGCGGAACAACATTAATTGCGTGCGCACGAGCCATTACCCGAATCATCCGCGCTGGTACGAGCTGTGTGATGAGTATGGCATTTATCTGGTGGCCGAGGCGAACATCGAGAGCCACGGCATGGGTTACGGCCAGGATTCGCTGGGGCGCGATCCGAGGTGGAAGGCGGCGCACGTGGATCGCGTGGTTTCCTCCGTGGAGCGCGACAAGAATCATCCCAGCGTCACCTTCTGGTCGCTGGGCAATGAAGCGGGTCCAGGAGACAATTTCGCCGCCGCCGCCGACGCCGCGCGGAAAATCGATCCGTCGCGTCCGATTCATTACGAGCGCTACAATGAAATGGCCGACGTGGACAGCGTGATGTATCCCAGCGTCGAAGCGCTGGAAAGAGAAGGACGCGGCGATCCGCAGCGGATGTTTTTCGTCTGCGAGTACGCCCATGCGATGGGCAACGCCATCGGCAACTTGCAGGAGTATTGGGACGTGATCGAAAGCTCAAACCGGCTGATCGGCGCCTGCATCTGGGACTGGGTGGATCAGGGCCTGCGCGCGACCAAGGACGGCAAGGAGTATTTCGCATATGGCGGCGACTTCGGCGACAAGCCGAACGACGGGAACTTCTGCATCAACGGCGTAATCACAGCGGACCATCAGGCGACGCCGAAGCTGGCGGAAGTCAAACGGGTGTATCGCTATTTCGACGTATGGCCAGTGGACCTCGCGGCGGGCAAAGTCGAGATCGTGAATAAATATTTTCATCAGGATCTGAGCGGTTTCGAATGCCGCTGGTCGCTGACGCAAAACGGCGTTGAGGTTCAGCATGGCGCGCTGCCAACGCTGGAGATTGGACCAGGCGAGACGCTGGAGACGCAGATTCCGCTGCTTCGGCCGGAACTGAAGCCGGGCGATGAATGCTTCTTGCGCGTGTCGCTGCACTTGAAGGACGACGCGCTGTGGGCGCCGGCGGGGTATGAGCAGGCCGCAGTGCAGCTGCCGGTGGATTTTGGCGCGCCGCCGCGACCGTTGATGAGACTGACGTCCATGCCGGAGTTGCAGGTGGAGCGGACAGACGATTCCGTGATCGTGAACGGCGAAGGCTTCCAGGTCGTGTTCGACGCCGTGAGCGGCATGATCCAGCGCTGGACCGTGGACGGGCTGGATCTGATCGCGGCGGGCGAGGGGCCGAAACTGGACGCCTTTCGCGCGCCGGTGGATAATGACAAGTGGATCTGGAACGAGTGGTACGGCGAATGGCTGCATCGTCTGAGCTACGAATTGCAGAGCCTGGATGTGGACACGAGCACGCCGGGCGCGGCGAAGGTGATTGCAAAGATCAAGGTCATGGGCAAGGCTCCCTTCGCCTTCAACCATATTGCGGCATATACCGTGCTGGGCAACGGCGACATCGTCCTCAACAACTTCGTCACCTGTACGCAGCCGGAAAAGAAGCTGCCGAAACTGGGCGTGCAACTGCGCGTTCCAGGCGAATTCGAGCAGCTGGAATGGCTGGGGCGAGGTCCGCATGAGAACTATCCGGATCGCAAGACCGGCGCGGACGTGGGGCGCTGGCGTTCAACGGTGACGGATCAATACATCGATTATATTTATCCGCAGGAAATGGCGAACAAGGAAGATTTGCGCTGGCTGGCGCTGACGAACAGCGATGGCCGCGGACTGCTGGCGGCGGTGGAGCAGCCGATGTCGTTTTCCGCGCTGCACTATACGGCGAATCAATTCGATCAGGCCAAGCATCCATACGACCTGACGCCGCTTGAGGACGTGGTGTTGTGCCTTGATCGGAAACAGATGGGGCTGGGCGGCGCGAGCTGCGGTCCGGCGCCGATGGAGAAATACATCATTGACGCGCGGCCGGAGACATTCTCGCTCGTGCTGCGGCCGATTCGCGACGGCAAAACCGATTTGCAGGAGTTGGCGCGTCCGCGTGGGCCGCTGGCGCCTGCGCCGGAGATCACGCGCGGCATGGATGATCTGGTGACGATGACATCCGCGGTTGAAGCTGCGACGATCCGTTATCAGATCGACAACGGACCGGAGCAGACCTACACGAAGCCGTTTCCGCTGCAGCAAGGCGGCTTGATTGAAGCCGTGGCCGAAGCGCCGGGGCTGCTTCCAGTGTCGAGTCAGATCAGTTTCCCGGTGAACACCCGCAGGTCCGAATGGCGCGTGGTGAGCGTGGACAGTTTTCAGCCGGATGAAGGCGAGCCGGAAAACATCTTCGACGGCGACGCTGGCACGTTTTGGCACACGAAATGGGGCGATGGCGAGACATCGTATCCGCATGAGCTGGTCGTGGATATGACCACGCCGCTGATGCTCGAAGGCATTTATGTGCTGCCGCGGCAGGGAAGCCGCAACGGCAGGATCCGGCAGTATAAATTTTACCTGAGCGATGACGGCAAGACATGGGGCAAGCCGGTTCTGGACGGCCGGTTGTACGGCGATCAATGGCAAGAACTCCGCTTCCGCGAACCGCACAAAGGCCGTTACTTCCGCTTTGAGGCCCGAGAACCGGAGGAACGCGGGAAGAGCTGGGCGACGATCGCGGAAATCGATGTGATGCCTTTGCGTCCTTCGGCCGTTTCCGTGCAGGACGGCCAGTTGCGCGTCGTGAAAGTGGACAGTTTTCAACCTTACGAAGGCGAACCGGCGCACATGCTCGATGGCTTTCCGGAAACGTTTTGGCACACAGCGTATGGCAGTGATATACCCAGGCATCCGCATGAGGTACAATTCGACCTTGGAACGACGACTACCGTAGCGGGAGTCGTCGTGTTGCCGCGTCAGGACAAGCAAAATGGACGGATCAAGGATTACGAGCTGTATCTCAGCATGGACGGCGAGAACTGGGGCGAGGCGGCGGCGAAAGGGAGCTTCTCCAATACTGCGCAAGAACAGGAGATTCGTTTGCCCGCGCCGGTGGAGGCGCGTTATGCGCGCTTGGTCGCCTTAAACGAAGTCAATGGCGGTCCCTGGACGACCATCGCGGAATTCAGCCTGATTGTCGCGGAGCAGAATGAATAATATTAACTGATGGTGCGCAGGAGAGTTTCTTTGGAGTGCGCAGGCCATGCCTGCGCCTTGATCTGCGGAATATTACGTATACATTAGCCGGGCATCTATCCACTTACCAAGGGGGCGGCATGGCCGCCACGCCTTCGCGCGCTTCGGCGGCGCAAGCGCAGTCCAAAACGCCAATAATGCGTGATGCCAATTATTCGTGTAGTTTACATGCAAAGATTGACAGCGCGCCAGATGCTTTGTTTGTGTTCATTTATGATGTCTCATTCATCGGAGTGAAGCCGATTCAGTTCGGCTAAGATGCTCAAGGGTTGTGTCGATTGATGCGTACAAGATTGCTTGCCTTTTGTTGCTTGCTCATCGCGGTGTTGCCGGCGTATGGCGAGGATGGCTTCGTCGGAACCGGAGCGGTCCGCGATGTGCACGATCCCTGCATGATCAAATTTAATGACGCCTATTATGTATATCACACCAGCGGGATGGGCGGCCCTGACATCAAGCGCTCCCAAGACCTGATTCAGTGGGAATCGCTGGGGCGCGTGTTTGATCATATTTTGCCCTGGTCCAGGGAGATTGTGCCCGAGCTAAACGCCTATTGGGCGCCGGATGTCGCCTTTTGGGATGGCCGTTATTATCTGTATTATAGCGGCGCTCAATACGGCACGAACAACTCCTTCATCGGGCTGGCTGTGAATACAACCCTCGATCCCGGCGACGCGAAATATCGCTGGGAGGACAAGGGGATGGTGATCCGTTCGATTCCCGGCGTGGATCACCACAATTGCATCGATCCGAACATCATCATCGACGCGGACGGTCAGCCGTGGATGAGTTTCGGCTCGTTTTACGCCGGAATCAAACTTGTCAAGCTCGACCGCAAAACCGGTCTGCGCGCTCAAGACGACAGGATCATATACAACCTGGCGTTCATTCCGGAACGCGGCCATGACGTTGAGGCGCCGTATATCGTGCGCAAGGGGGAGTATTACTACCTGTTTGCCTCCTATGGCGCATGCTGCCGGGGAGTCGGCAGCACCTATCACATCAAGGTAGGCCGCTCGAAATCCGTCACCGGGCCCTATCTCGATGACAAGGGCATTGACATGCAGGCGGGGGGCGGTCTGCTTTTTCTGCGAGGCTACTACCCTGTGTTTGGACCGGGACATAACGGCGTGTTAATGAACGACGACGGCGTCGATTGGCTTGTGCATCACTTTTACGATCCTCACATGTTTTGGCACGACGATATGTGGGGCAAGCCCACATTGCAGATTCGTCCGATTGTCTGGTCCAAGGATCAATGGCCGCTGCCGGGACGCTCATACAGCGGTCCGACGAAGGAAGCGAAACTCACGAAAGAGGACATGGTCGGCTGCTGGTCGCAATCGGTGCATTTCACCGATTCGCATGAACTGCTGTTGAAGTCGGACGGGACGTGCAGCTTTCTGCAATCCATCGGGCACTGGACGTACAAGGATTATGAGTTGACTTTGGACTGGGGCCCTTGGGTCGATACGCTGGTCGTCGCCAGGGACGGCAAGTCCTGCGTGGGTTTCAACCAGGACCATGTCATCATTCGCAACGAAAAGCTGGATTGACACTCGTGCGGAAAATGGATAGAGAAGAGGATGCATGAGAAGAATTGATGGAAATGCAGTCAGCAAAGGTTGCCTGTTAGCGTCAATTTTTTTGATTTGCTTTTTATCACGTGCATAGAGGAAGCCTGATTCTAGTGAGCGCACATTTAATATCATTTTTCCGGCGGAGCTGCGTCGCCGTCCTGTTTGCCGCGCTGGCGATGATTGCGGGTTGCGACGGATTGGGCGGCGGAAAAACGCAGATCCGTTTCTGGAACGGCTTCACGGGTCCGGATGGGCAGACCATGCTGCGTCTGGTCCGGCAGTTCAACCAAGAGAATTCCGATGTCAATGTGACCATGCAGCGCATGGCCTGGGGCACGTATTACAATAAATTATTCGTCGCGAATTTAGGCCGGCGTTCGCCCGAGGTGTTCATCGTTCACACCGACACGCTCAACCGGTTCATCCGGGCGGGATTTCTGCGTTCGTATAACGATTTAATCGCGGACACGCCGGATTTCGACGCGGACGATTTCGACCGCATCCCCTGGAACGCCGCGCAGCATGAGGGCGGGCAGTATGGCATTCCGCTCGATGTGCATATGATGGGCATGTATTACAACAAGGCATTGCTGAAGGAATACGGCATCGTGGACGCCGAGGGCAATCCGTGTCCGCCGCAGACCAAAGAGGAATTCATCGGCGCGCTGGAGAAGTTGAAACAGGATTTCGACAACGACGGCAAGGTCGATCAATGGGGGGCTGTTTTTACGACTTACCGGAGCATCCTGTTTTCGGTGATGCGCCAGTATGGCGGCCGCTTTTTGAGCGATGACGGCGAGACTTGCGTTATTAACAGCCCGGAAAATTTGGCGGGGCTGGAATTCATGGTGGATTTGATCCGCGAGAAGGGTCTGGCGCCGCCGCCGGAGAAGTTCGACTACTTTGATTCGTGGATCAGTTTCCGTCGCGGCAACGCCGTGATGACGTTCGACGGCGTTTACATGCTGGCGGATTTGCAGAAGGAGAAGGGCGGTCAATTTGGCGGCGCGCCGATCCCGCAAATCGGACCGAATCCCGCGGCCTATGCCAACTCGCACAATCTCTGTATCTCATCGTCGATCAACCCAAAGAAACTCGACGCCGCCTGGCGCTTTGTCCAATTTTTATCGGAGCATAGTCTGGACTGGGCGGAAGGCGGCCAGGTTCCGGCTCGCGCCAGTTTCCGCCAGACCGAACGTTTTCACCAGATGGAGATTCAGTGTCAATTTTCGCGCGAGTTGCCGTATATTTTTTACTCGCCCAATGTTCCGTTTGTGTTTGAATTGATCGGCGAGTTCGACATCGCCGTGGAGCAGGCCCTGCGCGGCAATTGCAGTCCGCAGGAGGCGCTGGACACCGCCACGCGGAAAGTCGAGGAAGCGATGGCGCGAAACAGAGAACAGCAAGAGTGAACGATCATGGACAAAACAATCAGCTCATCCCGGCGGCATGATCTTGCGGCGTATCTTTTTCTCGCGCCGTATCTGACGCTGTTCGCGGTGTTCATCCTGTTGCCGTTCGTCTACAGCCTGCTGCTCAGCCTCTTCCGCTGGGAGATGGTGTCGCTGACTCCGCCGCGATTCATTGGCTGGGGCAATTACGCGGAAGCGCTGCACAGCGATTATTTCTGGAAGGCGATGTGGGTCACGTTCAAGTTCGTCATCATGCTGGCGCCCATGATGCTGCTGCTTTCCCTGCTGGCGGCCTTGGGGATCAACGCCTGCGGCGCATTCCGCCAGCCGATTTACCGCGCGGCGTACTTCATTCCCGCGCTGATCTCCGTCAGCGTGGCCGGCATTCTCTGGCGCTGGTTTTACAATACGGACTTCGGTTTGTTCAATGCGTACTTGTCGGAATTGGGCTGGCGGATTCCGTGGATCACCAGCAGCAAGCTGGCGATCGTCTCGATTGTGCTGATGACCCTCTGGTGGGGGATCGGCGGCACGACGATCATCCTCATCGCGGGGCTGCAGGGGATTCCCGATTCGTATTACGAGGCCGCCGCCATCGACGGCGCCGGGCGGATCCACCAGTTCTTTTATATCACGCTGCCGCAATTGCGGCCGATCCTGCTCTTCATCACCGTGATGAACATCATCGGCTCGTTCCAGGTATTCGGCCAGACGTTCATGATCACGGGCGGCGGTCCGGAGCTTTCCACGCGCACGATGGTGCAGTACATCTACGAGACGGCGTTCACCAATTACCGGATGGGATACGGCTCCGCGATGAGCTGGCTGCTATTCGTGGTGATTGGGATTTTCGCGGTCATGCAATTCCGCATTTTGAAGGAACAATAGGCCGATGGCTGAGCAACGCATATCATCAATTCCTCAATGGAAAAAGTCGCGCGTGCAATGGCTGATTGAAATCATCATTGCGCTGGGCGCCATCCTGATGATTCTGCCCTTTTTCATCGCGCTGCTGGCGACCTTCAAGCCCGAAACGGAGATCATCCAGTTCGAAGGCGTCTTTCCGCGGGATTGGACCCTGATCAATTATCAAAAGATCTTCGAGAATTCCGAAGAGATTCCGGTGATTCGCTGGCTGTTTAACAGCATCCTGATCTCCAGTTCGATCACAATCCTGGTGGTCTTCGTCACCTCGATGGCGGCTTATTCACTGTCGCGGCTGCGTCCGCCCGGCGGACGCGCGGCTTTCACGCTGATCGTGGCCACGATCATGATCCCCGGGCAGTTGTTTCTCGTGCCGGTGTATCTGATTCTGAATTTCCTGCATTGGCTCGACACGCCGTTGGCGCTGATCGTTCCGGCCGCATCGGGCGCCTTTGGGGTGTTTCTGCTGAGCCAGTTTTTTTATTCGATCCCCAAGGATCTGGAGGACGCGGCGGAGATCGACGGATGCTCCATTTGGGGCGTGTATTGGCATATCGTGCTGCCGTTGATGAAGCCGGCGCTCTCCACGCTGGCGATCCTGACCTTCATCGGCTCGTGGAACGACTTTCTGGGGCCGCTCGTTTTTCTGGATTCGACCACTCAACTGACTTTGCCCGTGGGCATCGCCTTGTTTCAAACATCGTATTTCATCGAATACGGCATCACATTGGCGGCGAGCGCCATCGCCACCTTTCCCGCGATTGTGATCTTTCTCATTTTCCAAAAGCAGATCATCAAGAGCATTTCACTCACTGGACTCAAGGGTTAGCCGTCCGATAATCCTCCGGATATGCTCTAGTCAATGATGCATTCATGCGATTAAGTTTCCCTGTTTTAGGCCGATAAGAAACCAGAGTTGGTCATCGATCTGAAGATCGGACCAATCGATCCGTGATTTAGATAAGAGGGGATGAGGATATTTATAATGTGATGTGCGAGGGATTATTACGAAACCTGGCCGCTGGAGAGCGTTTCGATGAATCCTGTAATTGAACATCAGACCGACGCCCGATCGTCAGATCCGCTGGCTAAGATTTTATTGGAACGGCGTCTGCTTCCGCGCGCGGAACTTGAGCGCTGGCAGGCGGAGGCGTCGGCGCGCCGTATATTTTTAGAGGACGTGCTGCTGGAAAACAACGTCCTGTCGCGCACGGAGCTGATCCAGGCGCTGGAAAATCAATTTTTCTGTCCGTCGTATGATGTGAACAATGCGCCATATGCGCCCGATTTGCTGCGGCGTCTGCCGCATGGCCTGGCGAAAAAACAGCTGGCCTTGCCGATTGAGGACACCGGTGAAGAGGTCAAGGTCGTGATGGCCAATCCGCAGGATCAGAAGGCGCGCAACGCTGTCGCGTTGACACTGAGCCGGTTGATCGCGCCTTGCGTGGCGTTGCGCGGAGAATTGCGGGATAAAATCGAAGAACTCTATAAACGGCATGAGCGGGAACTGGCAGGCGGCAAAGCAGGCAAGGCGGAGAAAAGCGACGCGGATTCAGATGAGCGGGAAGATGACGGGACTGAAGCAAAGGCGTCCGAGGCGCCTGTATTTGCGGCGGAGGATTTGAGGCTTAAAGACACATCGGAATTGGTGGATATGCTCATTCACGAGGCGGAATTGCGCGGGGCGACGGATATACATTTTGAACCGGCGAAGAATAGTTTCGGTGTGCGGTTTCGGGTGGATGGCATTCTGACACGTGCGGTGACGCTGTCGAGGAATCTGCATGCTCAGATGATTTCGCGGATTAAAATCCTGGCCGAAATGAATATCGCGGAGCATCGCGTGCCGTTGGATGGGAGTTTTACAGTCACGCGGTCGGATTCTTTGATCGATATTCGCGTCTCGACCCTGCCGTCGCAGTATGGCGAAAAGGCAGTCTTACGGCTGCTGGTGAAGAATTTGAATCTGCTCGATCTGGAACGTTTGGAGATGCCGCGGCCAGTGCGCGATCCGTATCAGCAGGCGCTGGACGCTCCGCAGGGATTGTTTCTGGTGACGGGACCGACGGGCAGCGGCAAGACCACGACGCTATACGCCACGCTGAAGGCGCTGGATCGCGCTTCGATCAACGTGATCACCCTTGAGGATCCGATCGAATATACGCTGCCCGATGTCACGCAGGTTCAAATCCGTGAAGATCAGGGCATGAGTTTCGCGCGTGGCTTACGCGCGATTCTGCGGCAGGATCCGGATGTGATCCTGGTGGGTGAGATTCGCGATCTGGAGACGGTCGAGATCGCCTGCCGCGCGGCGCTGACGGGCCACAAGGTGTTCAGCACGCTGCATACGAACAGTTCGGCCGAGGCGATCACGCGGTTGATCGACATGGGCGTCGCGCCGTTTTTGATCGCGGCGACCTTGCGCGGCGTGTTGGCGCAACGCCTGGTGCGCGTGAACTGCAAGCACTGCCTGGAGTCCTATGCGCCGACCGAGGCGGAGTTGGCGATGCTGGGCTATCCGCGGATCGATCATTTGCATCGCGGCGCGGGTTGCAAGTATTGCGGCAACACGGGTTATAAGGGGCGCAAGGCGCTGTATGAGTATACCAGTGTGGATTCGAATCTGCACCGGGATATCATGCAGAACGCTCCGTCTCATGTTTTGCATCGCACAGCGACGAAAAATGGGATGATTCCGATGAGCGACTTCGCGCGGCGCGAGGTGATCGAGGGTGGCACAACGGTGGCGGAGATCCGGCGCACCGTGATGGCTGAGGAAGGCCGCGAACTGCTCTGCCCCACGTGCAGCCGTTTGGTGAACGCGGAATTCACGGTGTGTCCGCATTGTCAGGCGCGGCTGCGCGAGGTGTGTCCGGGCTGCGGCGCGCAGATTGACTCGAGCTGGGAGGCTTGCCCGAACTGCGGGCATGAAATCCGGCGTGAATGGCAGCAGCTGTATTGCCGGAATTGCTTCGCGCCGGTGCAAGCCGACTGGGACGCCTGCCCGTATTGCAACACGGAGATCGCCACATGACGCATGAAATGGAAAAAATGCCGACGGGGATCGCGGGACTCGATCACTTGCTGGAAGGCGGGATCGTGCGCGGCAACAGCATGCTGATCGAAGGCTCGCCCGGCAGCGGCAAAAGCACGCTGGCCTGCCGCATCGTGCACGAGGGGATCGTGCAGTACAATGAGCCTGGATTGATCATCACCTTCGAGGAATTCCCGCGTCAGGTTTACGAAGAGGCGCTGGGCTACGGCGTGGATCTGAAGGCGCATGAGGATGCGGGCATGCTGCGCGTGGTGTGGACTCCGCCGCAACGCATTCTGGAGGGCTTCACCGGCAAGAACGATCTGGTGGATCAATTGATCGAGCAGCTCGGCGTCAAGCGGCTGGTGATCGACAGCATCACGCACTTCAAACGCGTGGCGAACGACGAGGTGAAATTGCGCGAGGCGCTGGCGCAGATTCTCAACGTGCTGAAGATCAAAAACGTGAACACCTTCATGGTCAAGGAACTCGACAGCATGGACATCGACTCCATTGCCTTCGAGGAATACCTGGTGGACGCGTCGCTGCGGCTGTACAACTTGCCATCGGCGTCGGGCGGAGAGAACGTGCGCTACATCCAGATTCGCAAGACGCGCGGCCAAGGCCATGTCTCCGGTCAGCATCCGTTCCGGCTGGGCGACAGGAATTTCGAGGTGTATCCGCATTTGCGCGCCAGCGATGTCAGCCGGATTTTGGCGGATGCGCAGAATGAGGGCGACAGCCATCCCGCGCCGCAGCAAGTCAGCTTGGGCGTGCCCGGTTTGGATGAGATGCTGGGCGGCGGACCGATGCGCGGAACCATGTGCCTGGTGGACGGCGTTCCGGGCACGGGCAAGTCGGTGATCGCGATGCAGTTTATCGAAGCCGGCCTGCGCCAGGGCGAAGCGTGCCTGTTCATCACGCTGAAGGAAACCGTTTCGCAAATCGTGCGCCGCGCGGAAACGCTTGGCATGGATTGGCAAAAAGCGCTGGATGATGGAAAACTTCAGATCATCCTGCGGCATCCGGTGGGATTGATCACCGAGGAGATGTTCACCGGGTTGGTTCACGAGTTGCGCGAGCGCCCTCCGGCGCGGATTGTGTTCGACAGCATCGACTATTTCCAGCACGCGGTGAAGGACGGCGGCCGGGTGCGGGATTATCTGCTGATCCTGGCGCAGATTTTCGAAACGTTGGATGCGACGTCGATGATGCTCAACACCTGGAGGCATATGCTGGGCGAGTCGGGCGGGGCCGAGACCAATTATTCCGACATGGCCGGAACCGTGGTGCAGCTGACGATGGCCGAGAGCGACGGCGAGCTGCGGCGGTTCGTGCTGGTGCGCAAGCATCTGGATGGCGATCACGCCAAAGCGCTGCGCGAGTTCGTCATCGACGAGCGCGGCTTCCAAGTGCGGCAGAAGGCCACGGGGCTGTCGGGCATTTTGAGCGGCCAGACGCAAGGCTCGCTCAAGCAGGTGGCCGATCAGGTCGTGCCGCCATTGGAGGAAGCCACGCAGCTGCTGCATGAGGTCTTCGCCGCGTTAAGCAACGGCAAGCTGGACGACGAAGTGAAGGCCAAGTTGAACGAAGCCCGTTCACAGATGGGCATGCTCGACATCACGCTGAAGGAATATTTCGGCCTCTCCGAGCACCACAAGCTCCTGGAAGAGCTCGCCGAGATCGAATCCCTCGCCAAACATTGAAGCCATGTTTGCTTGTGGGCGGATTATTGGGAGCCTGGTTGCTGAGTGTGTTCCGGAATATGCCTCTCTGCTAGATAAACCCTTTATCTTTTTCGTTTTGAAAGATTTCCGCGGTTTGCTCATACGCCATTTCGATCTTTGTAATCAACTCCTGGCATGCGCCGATGGCGTTCTGTTCGCTCGCCGCTTGAAGTTTTGCCGCCAGTTCCTGCAATGTTTCGGCGCAAACGCTGCCGCTGGCGCCTTTGAGCGAATGCGCTTCCCGCTGCAGCAGCGCCATGTCCCGCTGCTCGAATGACGAACATATCACGTTTATCCGCATCGGAGCATCCTGTTCGAAAAGCTCGATGATTTCGGCCATGAATGCAAGGTCGCCGTCCGCGATTTCCTTTAAGCGGTCCATGTTGACATATGCGGCCTGCGATGATTCAACGCTGGAGTTTTCTTCCTCCGCGCATTCACTTTCGTCCTGATTGGAATCATCCAGGAATTTCTCCAGGATTCGCTTGAATGCCATGAGTTCGATCGGCTTGGAGATATAGTCGTCCATTCCCGCACCAAGGCACTTTTCCCGGTCGCCCTGCATCGCGTCCGCCGTCATCGCGACAATCGGCGTGCGCCGCTGATCCGTCTCGAGTTTCCGGATGCGCCGCGTCGCCTCAAATCCATCCAGTTCCGGCATATGGCAATCCATCAGAACCAGATCGTATGGCAGGCTGGACACGGCTTCAACAGCCTCCAGCCCGTTGGCCGCCACATCGCAGCGCAATCCGATTTTTTCCAATAGCAGCACAGCCAGTTTTTGATTCACCACATTGTCCTCAACCACCAAGATCCGGGCGACATTCCTGCGCGCCTCGCTGATGGTATGCTGTGTGATCAGCGACTGGCGTTCGATCCGCCGTTCCAGCATTTTACCTTCTTGCAGCATCATGACGAGCACATCATACACCGCGGATCGCTTGAACGGCTTCGTCAGATAGGCGTTAAATCCAACTTCAGCCATCTTTTTTGCGTCTCCCGGCATCGGCATGGAGGTCAGCAAGACCAAAGGCAAATCATGGAACGGGGGCATGGCCCGGATGCGGCAAGCCAATTCCTTGCCGTCCATCTCCGGCATCATGTAATCCAAAATCGCCAGACGGAAATACCCGCTGTCCTCTTTGTGGTCTTGCAGGATTCGCAACGCCTCCTTGCCATTTTCCGCGTCCTCGCATAAACCGCCCCAAGCGGCAAGCGTTTGATGCAGCACCCGCCGGTTTGTGTTGTTGTCATCTACAATTAAAACGCGCGCCCCTCGAAGGTCTCCCGGCGTCAGGCGGTTGCGCTTGACCGGTTGTTTCGCCTGGTTGAAAGTCGCGATAAACTGGAATGTGGTCCCCTTTCCTTCCTCGCTTTGAACCTCGATGCGCCCTCCCATCATCCCGACGAGCTTCTGAGAGATGACAAGCCCCAAACCTGTTCCGCCATACATGCGCGTCGTTGAAGCATCCACCTGCGAAAATGGGTGGAACAGACGGTCCATGCGATCCTTGGGGATTCCAATCCCAGTGTCTTGCACCGCAAAGCGCAGGTTGATCTTGTTTTCTTCCAGGGACTCTAGCATCAAGCTGATGATCACTTCGCCTTTCTTCGTGAATTTGATCGCATTATTGGCCAGGTTCAGCAAAACCTGCCGTAAGCGTCCGGGATCGCCCAGCACATGGTCCGGCACTCTCGGGTGAACCAGAACCGCCAGCTCCAGTTCTTTCTCATGCGCCTTGGGTCCAAGCATTTCGCCCACGCTTTCGACACAATTACGGATGTCGAATTCAATATTCTCAAACTCCAATCCAGACGCCTCGATCTTTGAAAAGTCCAGAATGTCATTGATGATCGTCAACAGCGAATCCGCGGAATTGCGCACGGTGTCCGCGAAATCCCGCTGTTCCTTGCTCAGATTCGTATCCAGCAATAAACCCGTCATGCCGATGATCGCGTTCATCGGGGTGCGAATCTCATGACTCATGTTCGCCAGAAACTGCCCTTTGGCCACGTTCGCCGCATCCGCCGCGTCCTTCGCCGTTTGCAGTTCCTGCCGATGCTTTTCCCGCTCTTCAATGTCGCGTGAAACCCAGCGCATGACCTTCACGCTGCTGAAGACCGCCACAAAAAGCGCCAGCATGGAAAGACTGATGAGCAACGTGCGAATGGACGCGGCTTTTTCATCCGCAGCTTCCAGCTCATAGTATGCGGTCTGTTTTAAGATGTTCGCATGAGCAAGCGAGGCGGCGTTCGCCTTGTCCATATCAGCCCATAGCGCGCCGGATTCCTGTTGAAACGATTCCTCGATTTTCAGAGTTTCCCGCTTGACATTCAGCAATTGCTCAATCAGCGCCATTAATTCACCGCTCGCGATGGCGATCTGCCGCGCATTCTCCATCCGCGGGAACGCCTCCAAATCAGCCGAAATGCTGTCATGAAGGCTGGGCAATGTTTTTTCCATGTAACTGATGTAAGCTGGCTCCGTGGAAAGCAAAGCGTTTTTGATGGCCATATTTAATTCCTGCAAATGGGAACGCATGCTGAATGCGGAAGCCATTTTGCCGGTCGCATCCTCAGCGAGCGACGTGATCGATTCCACTTGACTCAGCTCCATGCCGCCGTTTGCCGGCTGCTGTTTCAAGGATGCGATCGCCTCTTCAATCGTGATTTGTGATTGAAAACTGACGTCATCGACGATTTCCGTGACGATTTTATTGATCACAGCCGCTTTTTGATCGGTGGTATGCTGCTGGGAGCGCAAATCTCTCTCATACTCCAGCTTGCTTTTTTTAAGAACGATGAGCTTGCTCAGATGCTCATCCAAAAGACGCATTCGCATGGCGCTTTGCTCATTCTGGCCGTCTGCCAGGATGCGCATCGATTCCGCAACGCCGTCCAGATCGCTCACTTTTTGCGCATGGATGACCTTTTCAAACAAGCGATGCAGCGTCGTCAGTTGCTCAACCTCACGATTGCGCTCATCAATGCCCGCCGAGACTACAGCCGTGGAAGTTTGCATTTTGCTTCGCACTTGCTCGAGTCCCTCAATCCCACCCAATCCAGCCAGCACGACCATGATTGCAGTCAATGCAAGCCCCCCCAGCAGGCGGGCATGAATGCTCAATTTTTTTTGGGACATCATTCAGGCTCCGATTTCGGTTGGAACTTTCCCATTACAGGATGGTTGAAAATGCGCCGCCGGTTCCTGGGCGCTTCGTTGAAAAAGGCATTGCGGACCAGAACTGTAGCGCCAGTGTCTCGCCAGCATCAATCAACACAGCGCTTGATATTTCCCTCGAAGCCAGCGAGACGCTGGCGCTTAGCATTTTTCAACGTGCAAGCTGGGCATTTTGTAGGCTGAACGTCAATGCAATTCCATCAATTTCATAATACGGGTGCTGTCCAATGCTGCTGATATGCGCCTTGCGCGTCGATTCTCCATTCGATCTCTCTATCGTTTGTTTTGTCACTTATCTTTACTGATTATCAGGATCTATCTGTGAATGAATTGCCGTGAGCGCGCGTTTTTTTTGCCTGCAACGAGGATGTGGAAGGCCGCAACGAAGAGCATGGCGGGCTTTACGAGGTTAACTTTGGCCTCGTTCAGGTTGATTCGTGTCTTCTTCAGTTAAACGAGGTCATTATCAACCCGGTTGAGGCCATCTTCAGGTTAATGATGGCCTGCATCAGGTTGACTGAGCGCTTCGCATGGCGATTTGCGGCTAAAAACCGGCATTTTTGTGGCGAAATTTAAACCTTCAGGGCGATCCGCATTTTTTCGGAACCGGATGGGAGAATCGTTGCCGGAAAGCATAACCGCGGCATATTCCAGTCGCTCATCCCCCGCCAAAGGAGAAACAAAAATGTCCCCCGGAATCGCAGTCAAACCCGCCGCGCTGGCGGCGCAGTGCACAACGGCGGCGGCCGGCATCGCGTCCGAGGAAGCCTATCCGGTCACGGCGCCTTCAGCCGCCGCACTGCAAAGCCATGCAGATGCAATCAACGAAAGGCATGCGACGATCAACAATCTGGAGACCCAGCTGCGCGCCGAGCGCCAGACGCTCAAGCAGAACGTGGACGCCGCGCGCGGCGATATGACGAAGGTCGATCAGGCGACCGGCCTGCTCTGCGGCCCCGAAGGCGCGCAGAAGCAGAACTTCGGCTTCACGCCGAAGAAGTCCACCAAGACGCCCACCGGCCCCTGGTCCGACCCGGCGACAAGAGTCGCCAATATCTGACATCAATTGTCCTGCTTGCACAAAGCATGAACGCCATCCTCGTAGCGCCGCTATTCCCGGCGGCCATCCAGCCGGCGAGCCGCCGGCGCTACGATTTAACGGCGAAAGGAACAACTCCTCCCGCCGTTACCTTTATAGTAAACGCCGCAAAGTTTGATAATATGTTCATCCTCTCATTCGCAACGATAATCCGCTTAAGTTCATTGAAAATGAAGTCGATGAACGTTGTATGCCCTTAAGGTTTACCTCACTTAACTCAAGAATCCAGGAGGATCGATCCCATGCGGCACGATATCATCATGCTTGTGTTCATGGCGCTGATTGCGGCGCTCTGCACAAGTTCAAGCCAGGCGCAAGGTGTCAGCGACACAGAAATTCTTGTCGGTCAATCCTGTGCGCTGGATGGTCCGGCTTCGGCCTTGGGCACGGGTATGAAAGCCGGACTTGAAGCCAGTTTTGCCGAGGTCAATAAGCATGGCGGCGTCCATGGACGCATGATCAAACTTATCAGTTATGATGATGGCTATGAACCGGACAAGGCGATCGAGAACACCAAGAGACTGGTTGAAGAAGACAATATTTTTGCCTTGATTGGCGAAGTGGGAACGCCGACCTCCAAAGCCGTTGTTCCGATAGCGGAAAAGGCCGGATGCCCCTTCTTTGGCCCCTTCACGGGCGCGGAGTTTCTGCGCAATCCTTTTAACAAATACGTCGTGAATCTCCGGGGCAGCTATTACCAGGAAATGGAGGCGCTGGCCGCCTGCCTGGTTGACCGGAAAGAGCTGAAGAAAATCGCCTGCTTTTATCAGAATGACGGTTATGGTCAGGCCGGCCTGAGCGGCATCGAACTGGCGCTGGAAAAACGCTCGATGAAACTTTGCGCCACAAGCACCTATGAGCGCAACACCCTCGCCGTCAAGAGCGGTCTGCTGGAGATTCGCAAGGCTCAGCCTGACGCCGTGGTCATGGTCGGCGCATACGCCCCTTGCGCTGAGTTCATCAAGCAGGCCAAAAAAGTCGGGATGAAGGACGTCATCTTTTGCAACATTTCATTCGTGGGAACCGAAGCGCTGAAGGACGCGCTGGGCGAAGCGGGGGAAGGCTGCATTATTTCCCAGGTCGTTCCCTTTCCGTGGGATGATTCGATTCCGCTGGTCAAGGAATATCAAGCCGCGCTGGCCGCCAGTCCATCGGAGGCAAAACCAGGATTTGTCTCCCTGGAGGGATACATGGTCGGCAAATTCTTTGCCGATGTGGCCGAAGCGGCCGGCCAGGAGCTCAACCGGGAAGGATTTCTCAACGCGGTCAGTTCGAAGGGGAATTATGACCTTGGCGGCGTGACTTTGAAATTCGGCCCCAGCGATCATCAGGGCATGGATGAAATATACCTGACGCAGATTACGGGCGGCGAGATCAAGCAACTCGAGGAATAAACAAAGATGTCCAGTTTCAATCGATTTCCATTATCGGCCAAACTGCTAGGCGCATTTTTATTTTGCGCGATGGCGACCGTGATCTGCTCCGGAACCGGCATGTTTGCGTTGAGACGCATCATGCAGAAATCGGAGCAGACCACGGAGAAAGTCGGCCGTTTGATTGAGCGTCAAAACCGTTTGACCGAGCAGGCGGCTCAATTGAAACTGGCTGCTCAGGCGATTCTCGATTGCAAGAGCATCGATGACTTGACTTCCGTCACCCTGTCCTCCGTAAGCGGCGGCAATCAGCAATCGATTGCAAAATCAACCCAGTCCGTGGGGCGGATGAAGGATGCAAGGAGCCAGATCCTGAAAATTCAGAATGAACTTGCGGCGCGGCGTACGGATGCCGCCAAGACAATGGAAGAGATCATCAAGTCGTGCCTGTTAATCGCTGATGACGCGGAGTTTAACGCCATACTGGGCGTTGAGGATTCCTTGTCCTCGGTCGATGTGAGCGACAGCGATAAAACCAAGGCTGGCTTCGATGACATCAGCAGCGCTTTCAACACCGCCATGGGGCGTGTGAAAAATGCGATCCTCCTCAAGGCGCAGAGCAACCGGCTCGACAGCATTCTCAAGGAAGTGCTGTTGAGCGACACGGCTGAATACATTGAATACGCCAAGCAGATATTGACCACGGAATTCACAAGTTTCGAAGAAAACCTTGCGACATTCAAGGATGCCGATGGGGGGGGCGCGCTTCGCGCAGGCTTGGCGCAATTCCGCATGACTGCGTTCGAGATCGTGGATCGCCGGCTCACGTTGTTAACGGCGAAGGAGTCGTTCAGCAAATTGGAAATGGAGTTGACGGGTGAATTCAACAAGATGCAGCAGGAATTGGCGCATGATTCGGAAACAATGCGCCAGGCGGCCGTTGACGCGTCAAATATCAATGCTGCATTTGTGAAGCGGCAGCAGTGCCTTCTGCTGTTGATCGGGATGATCGCCTTTGCCGTTGCGTTGATCGCCGGCGTGCTGCTGACGCGCTCCATTCATCTTTCGATACGGCGCGTCATGGCGGAGATGCAGAAAGGAGCCGATAAGGTCGCGGCGGCCTCCAACCGGATCACGGCGATCAATCACGATATTTCTCAGGGCCAGTCTCAGCAGGCGGCCAGCATTGAAGAAACCTCGGCATCGCTGGAACAGATCAGCCAGATGACGCATCATCACGCCGATCTTGCCAATGAGGCCAGCCAGCTCATGCATGAAACGGAGCAAATCGTCGAACAGAGCGAGACTTGGATGCAGGAAATGAGCCATGCGATCGATCGGATTAAAAACTCCTCGGATGAGACGACCAAGGTCATTAAAACGATTTCCGAAATAGCCTTCCAAACCAACCTGCTTGCCCTCAACGCCGCTGTTGAAGCGGCACGGGCCGGCGAAGCGGGCAAGGGTTTCGCCGTCGTCGCCGAGGAAGTGCGGGCGCTGGCTCGCCGGTCCGCTGACGCCGCCACGAATACAACCGGTTTGCTCGTATCGGCTAATCACAGCGCCGACAAAGGGGTGAAGGTTTCCAGCGAACTCGCCGATGTACTGGGCAAGATCCGTGATCATGCCAAAAAGGTTGGCATGCTGGTTGACGATGTGTCCGGCGGAACCAGCAAACAATCAATCGACATCAAGCAGATTAGTGAGGCCACATCGTTAATTGAACAAGCCAGCCAAAGCATGGGCGAGTCTACATATGGAGCGACTGAGATCTGCGGCGAACTCGAGGAGCAGGCCAGCCGGATGCAGGAGATTTGCACACTGCTCTCCGGGATCATTTATGGCTCGCGAAATGGATCCGCTGCATTAAATCAACCGGAGCCGATCCGGCAGCCGATGATAAAACTTTCGCGACAAAAGGATGTTCGTATACATTCCCATTCCGCGGAAAAACGCAAGGATCTGGCGGCAACATCAAAAGTCTGATGAGCATCATCAGTTCGTCAAACAGGATTACGGTGACATTGATAATCCCCATAGCCGCCATCATTCGATATTCTCTCACAGCACGAACTGGCTGAGATTCTGGTCTTTGATGATGTCTTTGAGCTTGTCGTTGACGTAGCCGCCGTCGATGGTTTGGCGTTGGCCCTTGAGGGTCGGCGCGTTGAAGGAGATTTCCTCCAGCACCTTTTCCAGCAGGGTGTGCAGGCGCCGGGCGCCGATGTTTTCCGTTTCGGCGTTCACGCGGCTGGCGGCCTTGGCCAACGCGTCGATGGCGCTCTCGCCGATCTCCAGATCAACGTCCTCGGTTCCCAGCATAGCCTGGTATTGCTTGACGAGCGAGTTTTCCGGTTCAGTGAGGATGCGCTTGAAATCCTCCTCGGTGAGCGAATGCAGCTCGACGCGCAAGGGGAAGCGGCCTTGCAGCTCGGGGATCAGGTCGCTGGGCTTGCTCATGTGGAAGGCGCCGGCCGCGATGAACAGAACGTGGTCGGTGCGGATCATGCCGTGCTTGGTGAAGACCGTGCTGCCCTCGATGATCGGCAGGATGTCGCGCTGCACGCCCTCGCGCGAGACATCCGGGCCGCTGCCGCCCTTGCCTTCGCGCGCGGCGATCTTATCCAGCTCATCGATGAAGATGATGCCCTGCTCTTCGACGCGGCGCACGGCCTCGCGTGTGATTTTGTCCATGTCGAGGAGTTTTTCGATCTCCTCGTCGAGCAGCACCTCGCGGGCGTCGCCGACGGACATCTTCACTTCCTTCTGTTGCGTGGGGAGCATGTTTTGCAGCATCTCGCTGAAGTTCATGCCCATCTCGTCCATGCCGGGCATGTTCGGCCCCATGGGAATGGCGCTGATCATGGCCGACGGCTGACTGACGCTGAATTCGACTTGCCGGTCTTCGAGTTGACCGGTTTTGAGCATCTTCTTGAATTTTTCGCGTGTGCGGATGTAGCGCTTGGCGGAATCCTGGCGGCGCTGCTGTTCCTCTTCGGATTCGGAGGCGTAGGCGGATGACGACGCTTCGATGAACGTCACGTCTTCGCTGCCGTCCGGGAGCGCGGCGATCTGGCGATTGACGCCGGGCGGCGGCGGCAGCAGCAGATCGAGCAGGCGCTCTTCCACGCGGCTCCTGGCGGCGGGCAGCACGCCGTCGGTCCATTCATCGCGCACCATCTTGATCGCGGTTTCGGTCAGGTCGCGGATCATGCTCTCCACGTCGCGGCCGACGTAGCCGACTTCGGTGTATTTTGTCGCCTCGACTTTGATGAACGGCGCCTTGACCAACCGGGCGAGGCGCCGGGCGATCTCGGTCTTGCCGCAGCCCGTCGGTCCGATCATGATGATGTTCTTCGGCGTGATTTCATTGCGCAGACCTTCTTCCACCTGCTGGCGGCGGGCCTGGCTGCGCAGCGCAAGCGCCACGAGCCGCTTGGCCTGGTTCTGGCCAACGATATAGCGGTCGAGTTCCTCAACGATTTGCGCGGGGGTGAGTCCTAAGTTGTGTTCCGGACGGTCGATTTCCATAACTTGGCCTTTTGAGAATTTGTTTTTTAACGCAGAGACACCGAGACGCGGAGACGCCGAGTTTTTTTGACGGGATTAACAGGATGACCGGGATTTTCGTTTTGAAATCTTACTCTGTCGCCAGTCGTCAAAAACGTTGCGTCTCAGCGGCCCGGTGCAAGTTCGGCTATTGCTTGCTCCAGTATTTTTGGTCCATCTGGGCGATCATGTCGTCGAGCAGGCGTTCGGCGGTGGCGGTGGGGGACCAACTCCACTTTTTCAGCCGTTTGCGGCTGTTCCACACAATTTTGCCTGTGGCGCCGTCGATCAGCTCGAGCTCGAGCTCGACGCGGCTCCAGGGCAGGTCGATTGCGCGGCTGCGGCTGTAATAGGCTTCATGGATGCGGCCGCGCAGCAGATAGTCCACATTGAGTTCGCGGGCGAAGCCCTTGGGCGGCGTTTCATAAAAATATTTCAACGCCTGATTATGCGTAAGTTCGCCGGTGGAATTTTCGAGCAGGCTTTGCTTGCCGATGAAGTAGCGTTTGACTTGCAGGCGCGAGAGCGAAGCGATGTTGGGAACTTTGGCCAGTTCAAGACTGGCCTGGTCGGCGGTCTGTCCGCCGAAGTTCGGATTATGCCAGACGTCGCGCGAACCGAGCCACCAGCTTTCGACATGACGTTCGGCGGTGACTTCACGCGGTCCTTCGGGCGTGTCCTCCTCGGCCTGGACAAAGTCCATCACGGCGATCTTCACGCCCATCGAGGGGCCGCGGAGTTGATAGGAGCATCCGGTGAGCAGGGCCGTGAGCATCAACGGCAATAAGGCGTAGCTGGCGTATCGTGTCATATGTCCTCGCGCTTCCTTTTAGAATTCAAACGCAACGTCCGAAGCTGAATCCATTGAATGCTTTTTTCAGGGCGGTCTGTCAATGAAAAGTAGGGATGAGTTCTTTTCATGATAAAAAAGCGGCGCATCGAAAAAATCGTTTATTTTTGATTTTTAGAATTTCGAATTTCGATTGGCAGTGAGGATTCATTTCTCCATTCATAACTGATGTTACGCAGATACGTTTTTTTTGACAGGATAAACGGGATAGACGGGATTGGAATAAAACTCAATGATGATTGGACTGAATAGGCAAATCGCGTACTATCGACATTTATCATCGAGAATCGATTGTGCGCCTTTCGGATATCAGCATCTTGTTAATCCTGTTTATCCCGTCAAAAAAAGTGCGTAACACCAGTTCATATTTGAAAAATCAAAATCGAAATCTTCTCCACGTGTTCCAGTTTGGTCACTAGGTTCGCAGTTTTGGTGACAGGCCGTCAGGTTTTTGACTCGGTTTTTGGGCGTTTGGGGGCTGAAATCGTCATGATTTTGCCGATTTGGCGATAAACTGAGCTATTTTCGTTACTTTTCTCCTTTTTTCATGCGGCATTGATCTTGCAACAGGTGGCTAGAGCAAGCCTGATGGTCTAATATCGCCGACTTTTTGACGAGTGGCACCCATGAATTCAAATATTTCATCAATACGGTCGATCTTCTGCTGGCTGGCTATTGCCGGGATGCTGGCGTTGCACGCCGCAGGAGCGGCGGATGAGGCGGCGCCGGTGGATGATGCGAAGCCGCTCTCCTTGAGCGTGCAAACTCCGGAAGCCGGAATTGTGGAGCCGCCGGATGTGGCGAGTTCCCTGGGGCGGATGACGATGGCGATGGGCGCGGTGCTGGCGTTGATCGGTCTGACCGCGGCAATAGGGAAACGCTGGCTGAAGAACGGCGGATCGGCGCTGCTCACGGGCCGTGTTGGCGAAGCGGAGACGATCCGGATCGTGGCGCGCAAACCGCTGGGTGGCAAGCAGAGCCTGCTGCTGGTGCAGGCCGGCGAGGCGTTGCTGCTGGTGGGTCGCAGCGCGCAGACGATGACGACGCTGGCGCGGCTGGACCGGCCGGGCGAGAGCGAAGCCGCGGAAGATGCATTCGATCTGGCGTTCAGCGGAGAGGCGCCGGAGCGGACCGAACCGGCGGGAGCGCTCGCTTGTGGCGAATTCGCGGAAGCCCTGAGCGGAGAATTGCAACGCAGCCGTTAAGGTTGCGGCGAAACAGCATCCCAAGATGCTAGATCGAGGACGTCAAAGAACAATGCGATGCAGAGCGCTGAAAATTTTTGCGGTAGTGGCCGGCTTGGCGTTGTTTTCAAACACAGCGACGGCGCAGGTTTCTCAACCGGCGCCCGCGCCTGGACAAAGCGCGTCTCAGGCGGCTCAGGGCGGAGGTTCTTCGTCCTGGGGGCTTTCCTCGCTGATTCCCGGCGGCGTGCAATTCCAGATCGACAACAACGCGACCCCGCAGCAGAAACTTTCCACGGGCATCAAGATCGTGCTGTTGATGACGGTGCTGACGATCGCGCCGTCGCTGTTGATCATGATGACCTCGTTCGTGCGGATTGTAATTGTGCTGTCGTTCATCACGCGAGCGCTGGGTTTGCAGTCGATTCCACCGACGCAGGTGTTGCTGGGATTGGCGCTGTTTTTGACGCTGTTCGTGATGTATCCGACGCTGGAGCAGATCAAGACCGACGCCGTGGACCCATACATGGCGGAGCAGATCGACGAGCAGATGGCTGTGAAGCGCGGGCTGGCGCCGATTCGGGAGTTTATGTTCAACCAGACGCGCAAGAAAGACCTGATCTTATTCGTCAATATCTCGAAGATCAATCCGCCGCAGACTCGCGGCGACGTGCCGACGTATGTGTTGATTCCGGCGTTTTTGATCAGCGAACTCAAGACCGCGTTTATCATTGGATTCGTCATCTATGTTCCATTTCTTGTGATCGACATGGTGGTGGCGGCGCTGTTGCTTTCCATGGGCATGATGATGCTGCCGCCGGTGATCATCTCGCTGCCGTTCAAGATCATTTTGTTCGTGCTGGTGGACGGCTGGTATCTGATTGTCGGTTCGTTGATCGCGAGTTTTGGCACGTAGCGCTGGATAATGGAATCAATAGTTATCGTTTCGGGATTGCCATCGTTTATCGAATTCATGTGCATAGTTTTTCTCGATTCCAATAGCGATCCCGATAGCGATTGAAAAGAGGCAATGCGGCATGGAAACACAGGTGGTGGTGGACATTTTACGGCAGGCGTTTCAGACGGCGTTGCTGCTGGCTGCGCCGGGGCTTGGATTCGCGCTGATCGTGGGGTTGATCGTCAGCGTGCTGCAAACCGTGACATCGATTCAGGAGCAAACTCTTGTTTTCGTGCCGAAGATGGTGGGCGTCGGGGCGGCGCTGCTGTTTTTCATGTCATGGATGCTTGGCATGGTCATGCATTTCACGGAGTCGCTGTTTTTGCTCATCCCGGAATTGGTGAAGTGAAAAAAGGGTCTAGGGTCTGGGGTCTAGGGTCTGGTGAATGATGCGCTGTCGCGCTGAAAAAGAAAAATGAGATTATCTGAAGATAATAAAACGGATGCGTTCTTCAATTCTCTTTAACGCGGCGAAAGCCGCTCCATCCCCAAACCCCAGCCCCTAGACCCCAGACCCGCTCAGAAATATGCAACGAGTGGTAAGGTTCATAATAAATCGTCGGGATCATTCCATGTTCGACATCATTCCATTCCTGCCTCTTGCCGCGGCGTTCACCTTGGTCTTTTTCCGTGTCGCACTGGTGATATCCATGTTGCCGTTGTTCGGCGAGCAGACCACTCCGACCACTGTTAAGGTGTTGCTGGCGATGGCGCTGTCGCTGGCGTTGGTTCCGGCGGCGGACGTGGCATGGACGAACCTGCCAGCCACTGTGCCGCGCTTGATGCTGGCGTTGCTGCCGGAGGCGGTGTTTGCGCTGGCCATCGGGCTGACGACGCGCATTTTGCTGGAGACATCGCACATCGCGGGCGAGCTGGTCGGCTTGCAGATGGGATTTATGACGGCGAGCGTGGTGGATCCGGCGAACAATTCGCAGATCAGCCTTGTGTCGCAGTTCTGGCAAATCGCCACGATCCTGGTGTTTTTCATGATCAACGGGCATCACGTGGTGATCCTGGCGCTATCCCGTTCCTTCGACTTCTTGCCGCCATTGAGCGCCGCATTTCGCCCGGATTACCTGGAGTTTATGAACCTGATGACCTTGCGGATGTTCGTAGTGGCGTTGCAGCTGGCGGCGCCGGTCGTGGTGGCGACCATGCTGGTGAATATTTGCCTGGCGCTGGTGAACAAGGTGGCGCCGAACTTGCACGTGTTTATGGAGAGTTTTCCGCTGAGGATCTTGCTGGGACTGGCGATGCTGGTGACGTTGAGCGGCGCGATCGTGACGATTCTCGCGCGCTATATCGGCGGCCTGGAGACTTCTTTGGCGGCTTTGTTGAAAATCGCGGCGGGGCAATGATCCCGTTGATGAGAGGCAGGTGGTGGAGCGGTGCCTGAAGATAGCGGCGAAGAAAAATCAGAGCAACCATCGCAACGAAAAATTCACAAGGCGCATGAGAAGGGCGATTTCGCTTTCAGCAAGGAAGTTCCTGCGGCGCTGAGCTTCATCATCATCGTTGTGGTGTTCTTCATGTTTGGCGAGTACTTCGTGCTTCATATTGAAGGCGTGTGCGCGAAATATCTGGCGTTCGACCGTTACCTGGATTTGACGCCGAAAAGTTTTGTGGACTTGATGCTTGAGGCGACGGCGGACATGCTGCCAATTCTGGCGCCGGTGTTGCTAGGTGCAATGGTTGCGAGCATCGGCGGGAGCATGATGCAGACCGGTCCGCAGTTCAACGGCGAGGCGCTGTCGCTGAAACTGGAGCGCTTGCTGCCGGCCAACGGGTTGAAGCGCGTCTTCAGCTTGAACCAGTTAATGGAAGGCGTCAAGGCCATCGCCAAATTCACCCTGGTGGGAGTTGTGGCATGGCTGGCATTCAAAGGCGAATGGGTCAAATGGCCCTTGCTGCTTGAGCATTCGATCGAAGTGCAAATTGGTTATTTGCTATCCGTAACGTTGAAGATCGGCATGTTTATTGCCCTGATGATGACCGTGCTGGCGGTTTTCGACTGGTTCTTTCAGATTTGGTCCTGGACGCAGAAGCAGAAGATGTCGCGCAAGGAATTGCAGGATGAGCAAAAGGACACAGAAGGCAACCCGTTGATCAAGGGGCGTCAGCGCAACATCCAGATGCAGATGGCGATGCGGAGGATGATGGAGGAAGTGCCGAAGGCGGATGTGATCATTACGAACCCGGAGCACGTCGCCGTGGCGTTGCGCTATGACCGGGAAAAGCACCTTGCGCCGATTGTAGTGGCCAAGGGCCAGGAGTATTTGGCGGCGCGGATCCGCGAAGTCGCCGATGAACATGGCGTGCTGCGCATCGAGAACAAGCCGCTGGCCCGGGCGCTGTATAAGAACTGCAAGGTGGGCGATATGATTCCGCTGGAATTCTACAAGACGGTGGCGGAGATCCTGGCATACGTCTACAGGGTCCAGAACCGGCTGGCGGAATGGCATACGGGCGCAGGCCTCAGGATCTAGTCCGGTCTTCTCACCAGGATGTATAAGATTGTCATTGTATCGTGCTTGAGACCGAATATTCTTGCTCTTGCTCTTGCTTTTGCTCTCGCCTCAAAAAAAACAGTGTGTGGTTGGGCAGGAAGAGCAAGAGCAAGTGTGACAATTTCTCACAGCCGAGAACGTGCTGAGTGATGAGAAATGCGGGCTAGCGCTTGGAATTTTAGGCTGCTGGGGAAGGATTGCACGGCATCGCCGGGGACGGCGATGCCGTTTTAATTTAATTACAAGGATTGACTACCGGTAGTCCCAATGGCGGTCCGCAAGGAATTTTCATGGATGTATGCCATGTTTCCTCGTGAAAAAAAAAGCAAAAAGACAAGAATGCGGCTTGCATTTATTGTTTCTATGCTTCAAATGTTATGCGCCGCAGGGTGAGCGATAGATGGAATTTTGGCTTATTTTGGTTAAAATGTTCACCTTCCGGTCTTCTTTTTGTTGATAAACCGAATCGGTGCAATATGATTCGCCGTAGCGATTCTTGACTTTGCTGGAGTGATGAGTTCATGGCAAAATTCCGTGTTTGGTTGCTGAGCGGCTGGATTGTCCTGCAGGCGCTATCCTCGTCCGCGATTCAGGATTTTCAGCCCTTATTAGGGCCGGTTCATGAGGACACGGAGTGGCTGACGTCCTATCCGTCAAGATTGGTAGGCACGGAAGGTCATGCCGAGGTTCAGCGCCAGTTGAAGGAAAAACTCACCGCCATCCCCAACATCCAACTTTACGAACAAACTTTCACCCTCCTCACCCCCCAAACCATCGATTGCCATTTTGAGATTCTGGATGAAGACTGGACTGGCGAGCGCTCCGTGCAGCTTTATCCGTTTTGGCCTTCGGGTGTCAGGCTGAATACGACCGAATATGATGGCGTGACGACCGAAGTTCTATACATCGGAAGCGCTGATTATGATGAAATCCCGGCGCGCTCCCTGCGTGGGCGCGTGGCGGCGATGGAAGTGGTGGGCGGACGGAACTGGATCGAAGCGATGGCTTTCGGCGGCACGGCGATCATCGCTTTAGGCTCGGATCAAGCCCGGCAGATTGATTTTCATGAGTTTCTTTTTAATCATCCGTTGAAATCCCCCCGTTTTTTCCTGCCCGACGGCGAAGCGGCGCAAGCCTTGCGCGAGGGCAAGATTCGTAAAATCAAATTGATCAGCCGGCTGGAATGGCGCGAATCCGAGGCGCGGAACTATCTGGCGCTTGTGGCTCCAGAGGGCGGTTTCCCCTCGCTGGACGGGACGAAATTGACGCCGGAAGAACTGAATGCGCGGCAGGCGCTTTGCATTGTCGCGCCGTATGATTCCATGAGCCTGATACCGGACCTGGCGCCCGGGGCGGATGTGGCCGTCGATACGGCCACGGTCTTGAACGCCTGCCGCTATTATGCGGAGAATCCTCCCATCCGGCCGCTGTTGTTCGCTTTCATCGACGGCTATGGCATCAAGCAGCGCGGCATGCGGGAAATGCTCGTCGGCCTGGCCTCCACCCGCCGGGAAAAGAAACTGCAACAGCTCCAGGATCTGGATTTGCTGAAGGAATACAAGGTGCTCTACGCCTTGCTGCAGGAGACGGAGGCGGCCGAGGAACCGTTGAACGTGATTTACCACTATAAAGGTTTGCGGCGGTACATTACGGACGAAGTGGCCCGCGAAGTCGTTGCAATTGAAAGCATCCTGCATCCTCTGCGCCTCAAAGCGCATCGCTTGGCGCCCGGACCGGAAAAAGACCGGCTGACGGCGCAGATTGATCCGTTGAAAGAAAAACGGGCGCGTTTTTACGCGGCGCAGAAACTGCTCGTCAGCAGTTTGAAGGTGGACGACGCCAACCGCGAGCTGGCGCAGATGCTTTGGGACCGGGTGCGCCGGCGCATCGTAGGCCAGTTGGAGGAGCTTCAGCAGATTCTGGAGCGCGACAACGAGCGGGACCGTTTGCGCTATAGCATGTTGATTCAATTGGGCCTTTCCACGCCGGAGATTCGGCAGGCGGCGATGGCGGATGATGATAAGGCCCTGGAAAAGGCGGTTGAGGCTGCGGGATTGGGCACAGAATTTGAGCGGCCGCTGGTTTTTGTGCTGGCGTTCGATCTGTCCGACGATGGCATCGCCGCCGGACCTTGCCTCTTTGACCGCCTGATGCAAAAGGATGAACGGCTCAATTCGTATGCCTTCCGGCGCTGGTTCGAGCAGCGGCCGAAAACGGATACGCGCGACATCTGGACCCCGGAGCAAATGAAGGCCGTGAATCTCCTGCCCTTGACGACACAGGAAGAGGCGCATTCTTTCGTGATGCCGAATATGCCCTCCGTCACGACGGTGGCGCAGTCCTGGGGGACGCCGGCAGTGACGTGGATGACCTTGGACTGCTGGCGGAACAAGGCCGACACGCCGTATGATCTCGCGCAATCGTTGGATTGGGGGCGGTTGGATCCGCAGGTGGATGCGGCGCTGACGCTCTTGGACGCCCTGGCGCATGACACGACGCTGGGCGAGAACGTGAATGTCGTGCCGAACTGGCGGCGCATCGAGGGCGCGATTGTCGATGTGGCCGCCGGGCAGCCGGTGCCGAGCGTGCCGATGGAAGGCTATCTGACGACGTTTTACAACGGAACGATCAGCGCGGGCGTGACGAACTGCGGCTGGCTGAATAATTACGGATTCAGCGCGATCCGGCAGTTGGAATTTTACAAGACGGGCATCGACGGCCGCTTTATGATGGACGCCGTGCCGGTGCATACCTTTGAGGCGGGGGGCTGGTTCCGCAATCTGTTTGTTCAGTCTTATAAATTGGCGGAAGACGGGAAGATCATCCGGGCGCTGGATTTCAAAAAATCCGGCAAGGGCGTTCAGGCGACCGCGCTGATGACCTCCAACAAGAACGCAGTGCTCGCGGTTCCCTTTGATTGCGTGGAATTAAACACCTTCGATTGTTTCGATCCTCGGTTCATGATCTACCTGGGCAATACCTCTTTATTGGACGTGCGTCGCGGCGGTTCGCCACAACGGATGAACCTGTCGATCGCCGGCGGGATTTTGAGCGCGCTGGTTGAGCCGGATATGCGCTGGCAGCTGATTCTGCGCGCCGGCGTTACGCGCAACCGCATGATCCTGGTGGACATGGGCGCCGTGGAGAAGACGAAGGGGAAGACGATCCGGGAGTCGATGAAGGGCTTCCATGTCGATTCCAATTTGCCGCAGCATCCGTATTACATGGCGGCGCGGGACTTCATCCGGCTGGATCAGCGCCGTCTGTCGGATTACGAGAGCGCGGGGATCAAGAGCAAGGCGATTGACGATCTGACCAGTCAGAGCGTGGCATGGCTGAAGAAATCCGAGGACGCCTTGAAGCGCGATGACGGCGGAGACCATTTCAAGTACGCTGGCGCGGCTCTGGCCAATGAAGTGCGCTCCTATCACGCCGTGCGCAACACCGCCAATGACGTGATTCGCGGAGCGATCTTCCTCCTGTTGCTGCTCGCGCCGTTTTCCTTCGCGCTGGAGCGCCTGCTGTTCAGTTTCCCAAGCGTATATCGACAGATCGTGGCGATGCTTTGCATCTTCCTGGTCATGGGCGGCATTCTCTGGAGTTTCCATCCGGCTTTTCGCATCACCAGCCAGCCGCTGATGATTCTGATGGCGTTCGGCATCATTTTTATGAGCGTGCTGGTGATTTTCATGATCTATGCGCGCTTCGATTCCTCGCTGGAAGAGGTGCGCAGCGGGCGGGCGGAGTCCAGCGGCGCGAAGACATCGCGCGCGGGAGTGGCCACAACGGCCTTCCGGCTGGGCATTTCGAACATGCGCAAACGCATCCTGCGCACAACCTTGACGGGCATCACGGTGGTGCTGGTGACTTTTGCGCTGCTGTGCTTCACTTCGACCAGCAATTATTCGGGTCAAAAAGAATACAAACTGGACGCCAAGCCGCGTTTCACGGGCGTGTTGCTGAGCCAGCCAGGTTCGCGGGCGTTCGACGCCAAAGCGCTGTCGTATTTGAAGACCATCGTCGGCGATCAATTCACGATGGTTACGCAATATTGGTGGATCGATCCCTGGCGTGCGCGCTGGCGCATCCATATGGCCAACGCCAAAACCGGCAAGGTGGCTTCTTTGCGGGCCTGCCTGGGGATGTCGCCGGATGAGCATCTGATCACGGGGATCGACAAGGTCTGCCCGAATTGGGATCGCTTCGCCGAAGGCAAAGGGTGCTATATTTCCAAATCGATGTCGGAGGAGCTCGAAGTGCAGGCCGGCGACACCGTTGTCTTGAACGGCATCGACCTGGAGCTGCTTGGCACATTTGAATCCGACGCGTTTGACGAGCATGTGCAATCGATCACCGGCGATCCAGTGACACCGGTAGATTACGAGAGCATCGGCACCGAGCAGCGCAATACGATTGTCGGCTTCTCGCTGGAGGCGCTGGCGATGCAAATCGAATCAGGCGCCATGCTGGAGGACAACAAAGGCTTGTTGTTCATCTCGTCGAAGACGATCGCCGTGGTGCCGTCGGAAGTGCTGGATGGCCAGAGCGAGGTGTCGATGCGCAGCGTAGCCATCCCGACGAAATCCGCGGATGAGGCGCAGCAACTGGCCGGGCGGTTGATTCAACGGTTGGCCTTCCCGATCTTCTATTCATCGGGCGACAACGTGCGGGTTGTAGCCACGACTCCCTTGCTGCCCAAGCCGCCGAAGAGCCTGCTGATTCCCCTGCTGATCGCGGGTCTGATCATTTTCAACACGATGCTGAGCTCCATCGCCGAGCGCCGCGGGGAGATTCATATTTACACCAGCCTGGGCTTGGCCCCGCTGCACGTGGGCTTTCTGTTCCTGGCGGAGGCGGTCACGTATGGCTTGATGGGCTCCATTTTCGGCTACGTTGTGGGGCAGGGCGTGGCGACGGTGTTCTCGAATCTGGGCTGGATGGGCGGCCTGACCCTGAACTATTCCGGCACCCAGACGATCTTTGTGATGGCGCTGGTGATCGGCGTGGTCATCATCTCCTCGCTGATTCCGGCGTACCTGGCGGGCAAGCTGGCCGTGCCCAGCAACGAGATGACCTGGAGCGTGCCGCGTCCCGAGGGAGACACGATCCGGGCGTCGCTGCCGTTTACGGTCAACGCACGGACGGCGAACGGCATGATGGCCTTCCTGCTGGAGTATTTCGACGCGCACCGGGAAGGGAGCATCGGGCATTTCAGCACGGATAATTTACAAACGAAGCTCGCGCGCACGGGCGAGCTGGATGTCGTGATGATCGAGGGAAGGGTGTGGCTGGCGCCATACGACCTCGGCGTGCGGCAGGAAGTGTGCATTAGGATCGAAGGAACAGGCGACAGCGACGTTTATTCGATCGAACTGGAACTGCACCGCGGGGCGGGGCAGGTGAATTCGTGGTGGAGGCTGAACCGGACGTTTATCGCCGACTTGCGCAAGCAGCTGCTGGGATGGCGCAAACTGAGGGCGGAACGGGCGTTGGCTTACATCCACGAGGGCGATCAATTGTTGCAACAAAGCATGGCGCAATAATGAAATAATGCGGGCCGGCGCAGTCCGTCCCGGCGTTCGACACATGGTTATGTTGATAGACGACAGCGGAAGGGGAACTATGTTCGCATGATGCGCGAAGACCGAGAGTTTCAAGAATTTCGCGATTTGATGCAAAGGCCGGACAAGTACGAAGACGGTTTTAATCTTCGCACTGTGATCATGGCGCTTTTTGTCGGGATTTTAATGACGCCCGCGCAGATGTATATGCAGCTGGTGGCCGGCATCGAGATGGGATCCGCCGCGCAATGGGTCACGGTGATCCTGTACGTGGAAGTGGCGCGACGGTCCTTCACCAAGCTGAAACGGCCGGAAATTTTCGTCCTCTTCTATATGTGCGGAGCGGTGATTCATTCGCCGGGTCAGGATTTGCTCTGGCGCCAGTTCATTGTGCAGAGCGAAGAATTCCGCAAGATGGGCATCATCGAATTTATCCCCAGCTGGTATGCGCCGAACGATCCGGATGTGCTGGGTCAGCGGTCATTCTGGAAGATTCAATGGATGCTGCCGATCGGCATCGCGATCTTCACGATGTTTATTCAACGCTTGGACCACTTCGGTCTGGGATATGTGATGTATCGTTTAACGGCGGATGTTGAGGACCTGCCGTTTCCGATGGCGCCGGTGCAGGCCATGGGCATGACCGCGCTGGCTGACGCTTCGGACCAGAAAGACACGTGGCGCTGGCGCACGTTCAGTTACGGAGCCATGGCCGGAGTCGCGTTCGGCGCGATTTATCTGGCCGTGCCGAACATCACCAGCGCGATTTTCTCCGAGGGTTTGCGGATCCTGCCTTTGCCATTTGTCGATCTAACCGGCTACACAGAGCGATATTTGCCGGCGATGCCGGTATTGGCCAGTTTCGACCTGACATTTTTCGTGACAGGCATGGTGCTGCCGTTTTGGGCGATGGTCGGGAGTTTCATCGGTCTGCTTTTCACACTGGTGTTCAATCCGCTGCTTTACAAGGTCGGCGTGCTGGACAGCTGGCGCGAAGGCGTCGGCGCGATCCAGACGATTCAGTCCAACACGATGGACTTTTACCTCAGTTTCAGCATTGGTCTGGGGCTGGCGGTGGCCGTGATCGGCATCATGCACATGATGAGCAAGTACAAGGAAAAGAAGCGTGAGTTCGCCGATCAAGGCAGTCCGAAAATGCAATGGTCGAAGCTCTTTGAGACGCCCAAGGGGCGCGGCGACATTCCGATCTGGGTGGCGCTGGGGATTTACCTGTTTTCGACGTGCTCGTATATCGCGCTGGGCTACTGGCTGATCAACGTCGCTTCGCCGACATTCGAAGGCACGAAATTTCCCTTGTGGCTGCTGATGTTCTACGGATTTGTCTACACGCCCGTGATCAGCTACGTGTCCACGCGTATGGAGGGCATCGTTGGCCAGCAGGTGGGCATCCCGTTTGTGCGTGAGGCGACGTTCATTCTCTCCGGTTATAAGGGCGCGGCGGTGTGGTTCGCGCCGATTCCGATGTACGATTATGCGCGTCAGGCGCAGTTCTTCAAGACGACGGAGCTCACCGGGACGAAATTCACCTCGCTGATCAAGACCGAGATTCTGATCTTCCCGATCATGATGGTCGGCATGATGCTCTTCAGCCAGTTCATCTGGTCGATTGACAACGTTCCGAGCGAGCTGTTTCCCTATGCCAATGAGTTCTGGGAACTGCGCGCATATCAGCAGGGCCTGATTTTCACGTCCACCCTGCCGGGCGAGGCGGCGAGTCCGTTCCGCGAGGCGTTCAATCCGTATTACCTGGGGCTGGGCTTTGCGCTGGCGCTGGCGGTCTATACGGTGCTGGCGCATTTCGGCTTGCCGATCTTCCTGGTTTACGGCGTGGTGCGCGGTCTGGATCAGTCCGTGCCGCATGCGATCATCCCGATGTTCATCGGCGCGCTGGTCGGGCGTTTCGGCTGCCGGAAATGGTTTGGCGATCTTTGGCCTCAATATCGCATTGTGTTCGCCGCGGGATTCGTGGCCGGGGTCGGTTTGATCTCGATGTTCAGTCTTGGAATTGTGTTTATGAGCAAGAGCGTGATCAAACTGCCGATGTGATGCGATGAGCAAGGAGCAAAAAGGGCTGTGGCTGGCTTGGGCGGGATGGCGCTGCCGGATGCCGGAAGACTGGCGGCCGGTGCGCATCGAGGGCGGCTGGAAGAACGGCCTGTTCGTGCTCAGCGACGCTGAGACGCCGCTGTTGCAGATCAAGTGGTGGCGTCCGGGGCAGAAACGCTTTAACGCCGCAGGCTGGATCGAAAAGCGGCTGCATAAAATGAAGGCCGGTCCGCAGGCTGGCGGCGCGCCCCATCCAACGGATTTTGATTCCGTGGCATGGGCGCCGGGCGAGCCGGGAGTGCGCGGATTCTGGTACGGGTATTGCGCTTCGGCGGACATGATGCTGGAACTCGTGATCAGCCCGGAGGCCTCGAAGAGTCAGTCGCGGCGGATTCAGCGCGGCATGCTGGAGTCGATGCGCGCGAGCGGCGTGGATGAGCCGGTGAAGTGGGCTGTGTACGCGGCAAGTTTCGAGACGCCGCCGGGATTTGAGCTGGCGGAGAAGCATCTGCATCTTGGCGATGTCTCGCTCCTGCTGACGGCGCCGAAAAACCGGCGGATGATGGTGCGGCAGGTGTACCCGGCGGAACTGGCGCTCGAGCGGCGGAAACTGGATCGCTGGATGATGCAGAAGGTGTATCAGCAGGCGCGGAAATACAAGCCGCATGAAGATCCGCAGCCCTGGACGCTGGATCTGGCATCGAGCTGCGCGGAAGGGCTGGTGCGGCGCGGGCGGCGGCGGATCGCCTGGCCGCTGGGATGGATCCGGCCGCGCGAGGCGATCACCGCGGCGTTGCATGACGCCGATGTGAATCGCCTGTTGATCGCGGAATACGAGGCGCCGCGCGAGGCGGATGAAGCGGTTTTGCGTTCGACGCTGCTCGCGATGAATTGGGCGATGCGCGACGATGCATAAATTATGAGCGGCGACAAGAACAACACGATCTCGCGAAGCCGGGCCATGCAGGGCCGGCCGGAGCAATTGCCGGCCGTGAAGCGCGAGGAACGCGAAGACGGCGGGGTGCTGGTGACCGTCGAGATTCCCCGCACCGGCGTGCTGAAACTGGTGCTGGGAGTTGGCACGGTGGAGCGGACTTTCGGCTTGGACCGCTTCGGGCGCGAGATTTACGAGGCGTGCGACGGCAAGAGGACTGTTCAGGCCGTTTGCGATCAGTTCTCGAAAAAGCACCAGGTGACACAGGGCGAAGCGGAACAGGCGGTGTCCACGTATTTGAAGACGCTTGTGTCCAAAAGCTTGGTTGCGATTGCAATTGAGCGGCGGTAAGATTAAACTTAGAGTTGGGCAAGCGGAAACGGAAACGAATCATGGCGACACAGCGGCAAAATCATACAAGCTTGGTGGATCGAAGCGGACAAGTCCGCCGACAGCGGCAGCTGACCGGCAAACAGGTGCTGTTGATGGCGTGGAAGAACATCACCGTGCGCATGGGGCGGTCGATGCTGGTGACGAGCGGCATCGTGCTCGCGCTGGCGTTCCTGACGTACATCATGAGTTCGGACGCGATTCTGCGCAGCGTGCTTGAAAACGCCCCGCCGAGCGTGAAGGAGACGTTGTCGGAAAGCGGAAAATTCGCCGTGCTGGAAGATGCGGACGCCCAGATTCAAACGCGCTGGATGGTGGGGCTGGCCTTGCTCGTCAGTTTCGTCGGCATCCTGAACGCGATGCTGCTCAGCGTGACGGAGCGCTACGCGGAGATCGGCACGATGAAGTGCCTGGGCGCCTTGGATAGCCTGATTGTGCGGCTTTTTCTGCTGGAGAGTTTCTTTCAGGGAATCGCTGGCACAACGGTGGGGATCTTGATCGGCTTGCTGCTGGCCTTTACGGAGAGCCTCTTTGGATTCGGCTGGACAGTGGCGGAGGGCGTGCCGCTGATGGGGCTGGTTCCATGGAACGGGATTTTCTCGATCATCGGCATCGCCATGCTGGCCGGAGTGGCGCTGACCGTGGCTGGAGCGCTTTATCCCGGATGGCGCGCGGCGAAGATGAAGCCGGTCGAGGCGATGCGCGCGCAAGTTTAACGCAGGCTGAAAAAAACGACGCAAATCAAATAGCAAATAGGAAAGCATGGAGCGCAGATCATGGCCGAGGAACAAAAGCAAAACACCGCCGTGGCAAACGGCGATCAAGGAAAAACCGATGAGGAGCAGGCGAAGGAATTGCTCTCTTCGCACGTGGTGCGCGCCGTCGGGCTGACCAAGGTGTATGAGATGGGCGGCGAGAAGGTGCACGCCTTGCGCGGCGTGGATCTGACCGTGGATCGCGGCGAATACGTCTCGATCATGGGCCCCAGCGGTTCCGGCAAGAGCACGCTGTTCAATATGATCGGCGGTCTGGACAAGCCGGACACGGGCGAGGTTTTCATCGACGAGGTGGACATCGCTTCGCTGGACACGTTCGAACTGGCCTGGCTGCGCTGCCACAAGATCGGCTATATCTTCCAGACCTTCAACCTGATTCCGGTGGCCAGCGCGCTGGAGAACGTGATGATGCCGATGCTGTTCGCGGGCATGTCGCAGGCCGACGCGCAAGACAAGGCGGCGGATATTCTGAGGAAAGTCGGCTTGGAAAAGCGCCTGTTGAACAAGCCGAATGAGCTTTCCGGCGGTCAGCAGCAGCGTGTGGCTTGCGCGCGGGCCTTGGCCAATGATCCGGCGATCATTCTTGCGGACGAGCCGACGGGCAACCTGGACTTGAAAACGGGCGAGGAGATCATCCGCATTCTGGGCGAGTTGAAGAGCGAGTTCGGCGTGACGGTGATCAGCGCGACGCACGACCATAAGATGCTGGCCGCGTCGGATCGCGTGATTGTGCTTACGGACGGTCAGATCACGAAAATCAAGAAACGCAGCGAACTCAAGATTCAGGAAGGCACCATCGAAGGCGGGCAGGACTTGTTCGATTAATCGCCCATCGCCTCGCGCCAAGCCTCTTCTTCGAGCTGTTCGGCTTCGGCGGGGAGCAGGTTGGGGATGGCGCCGGCGCGGATGGCGTATTTCCGGCGGCATGCGGGATCCTTGCAGATCAGCGCGTCCGCCTGGCAAACAAAATGCCCGCCACAATGCGGGCATCGAAGAATTTCCAGCAATTCAGCGTCCAAACTCATCGCTAAAATCCAGTTTACTTAACCTCGCGGTGCACGGTGTGGCGGCGCAGGTTCGGATTGTATTTTTTCAGTTCAAGGCGGCCCGTGGTGTTGACCTTGTTTTTGGTCGTCACATAGCGGGACGGCGAGGCGCCGAGCGCGCGCGCTTCGGTGCACTCTAAAATGACTTGAACGCGATTCAGTTTTTTCTTAGCCATGGCTCAAAATCACCTCATTCATGCTTTTCGTCAAAAGAGCAGGGACTTTATCTGTTAAAAACCAATGCTGTAAAGAGAAAATTGCGCATTTTCAGCAAGAATTTTCCATGATCTCCGGTTTATTTTACGCGGCCTTATTCCTGTGTGTACGCCTGATAGCGTTCGGCGATCCGGGCCGTTTGCGCGTCGCCAACATGGAAGATGAAACGATAGCGGAAATGCAGGCTATGGCCGGATAGCAGTTTGTAATCGCCAGTTCCCTCAGGTTTTTTCTCGAAGTCGTGCACGCCAAAGGGATTGGCGGCGAACAGGCCGTAGTCGCGGGCGTGCCACCAGGTGGGATGGATCGGATTGTCCGGGTGATCGAAGATGGCCGCGCCGACGGTTTTGCCGTCGATCTCGCCCCAGTCATCGACCCAGTTTGCGCGTTTGCCCCAGGCGTCGTCGTTGCTCTGGCCTTCGCTATTGAGGATGGCGCCCGTGGCGGCTTCGCCCCGATGGCGTAGTTGCGGCGCAAGGCGCAGCGCCATCGTCCCCTCCTTGGTGTCGCCGAAGACGACATCGCCATGAGAGGCGATCAGCTCGATCTCGTAGTCGATGATCAGGTCTTCGCCTTCGTCGCGCAATGTGATGGCGCGGCGGTCGGTGCAGATCGTCTCGCCTTGATGGGTCGTCCAATCGCAATGCATTTTGACGCTGCAGGCGCCGTCGCTCGTTGCGACAGCGCATGTTGTGACCTTGATGTCTTCCTTGATCCAGAAATCATAACCGTTGACATCGCCATGCGCGTACCACAGTCCATTGTGGTGGGTGTGGTCATGCTTTTCGTGCGCACGTTCCTCCATCGGGTAGAGCCGGGTCATGACGAGGCCATATGGGCCGTAGACGGGATTAAGCGCCGGCCGGGGCACGCCGCGCAGGAGCAGCACCGCGCGAGTCTTGCCGTTGATTTCGAGCGCGATGGTGCTTGGGAAGTCTGTTGATTCAGTCTTTGAAAGGTTCATGGCGTCTTCCGGCTGTGTGGAATTGGCGCGGACGGCAGGATTCGCGCAGAGACCGGCGGCGATGACGGCGGCCAGTGTGAATGTCGTTGTTTTGAACATCGTACAAGGCTCCTGTCAAGTGCGTATGGCATAAAATGAATCGCGACATGCGTTGGGTGCGCGGCTTGATATCCGTGTTTTCATCCGGAAGTGAAACGAGTCATTGGCCGAATAGTGTTTTGATTTCGAAGAATTCTTCCAGAGTTTGCGAAGAGATGTTTTCGATGTCGCTGGAATTGAGTCCGTATGTGTTGTCGATGTCGTCCGGTCCAGAGTAATACATGCCGTCGTGTCCCAAGCCCAGTCCGGCTTGCATCGCCAGGATGCTGCCGAGATAGACGCATTCGACAATGGGGCGCGTTTCTTCCGGGGCATGAGCGGGATTATGGTGGTAGCGGATAGCGTCGATGATCGCCGGCGGCATCTTCCATCGTTCGGCCAGGCGCGAGCCGAGTTCAGCATGGTTGATGCCGAAAAACTGGGCTTCGATCTGGTCGTATGGCGCGTTGCCTTGCTTCAATCCGCCGAAGAGCTGCTCGCGGTTTTGATGGACCAATTGATGCATGGCGACTTTGCCGATGTCGGCCAGCAGTCCGCAGGTGAAGGCGATGTCGGGATGCCCTTCGCGGAGGGCCAGGTTGATCTTTTTCGAGGCGGCGCCGCAGAGGATGGATTGACTCCAGAGCGCGCCGAGAGGCATCCCGTAGCCGTTCAGCTCGCGGTCCAGAGCCTTGCGGCTGCTCGTGGCCATCACCATTTGGAAGATTTTATTGGTTCCCAGCCGTTTGATGGCGTCCTTGACCGTGGTGACTTTGGGATCGAAGGAGAAATAGGCGGAGTTGCAGATTTTGAGCAATTCGACCGTGAGCGAGGGGTCGTATTGGATCGTGCTGGCGATTTCTTCCATGGATGCGGAGGAGCTGTCGGACAAGAGCTGCGTCAGCCGCACCGATGTTTCAGGCATCGGCGGGATGATATCCAACTGCGCCAGGAGTGTGTCGATATAATCGCTCATAATTCCTTTTCAACGCCGTTGATGTCCACAGTGCATCTTCCGTTGGAAATCTCCAGTTTCAGTTTGCGGTTTTCATTGCCTCCGGTATCTTCGCTGGTGATTTGGATGCCGCTTTTCATGAACATTTTCTTGAGGATCAGCAGGTTGCGCTTGCCGGTGCTGATGTTTGGATCGGGAGTCATGATTTGCGATGCGCCGGCGATTCGCACTTGCGTGCGGACGCGCTGGCCGCCCAGATCGAAGAATTTGCGAAAAAACAGCGGAACGCCGGTGTCGGCGAACATGAATGGCAGGCGCGCGGCCATCTTCGGGTTGACCTTGGAGAGCGGAAGCATGTAATGCAACAGGGCGCCCAGTTTGACCTCTGGATCGTATAGCGCCAAGCCGACACATGAGCCCAAGGATTGGGTCATCAGGATGTCGTTCGGATTGTTCGAGATTTGCATCTCAGCGATGTCGATTTTGACAATAGGCATAGCGGGCTGGGTGTCCGGAATCCTTTTGCGGTGTTCTCCATGTAGTGTCGGTGTCATACTTATGCTTTTCGTCAGCTAGTATGAAAGGATGAGTCGTTTTTTGTCAAGACGCTATTGCCCTGGCGAGGATAAACTCATTCAGTTACTTGCGCTTAGCGATTAGGACAGCCGTTTCGGCGGATGGCGTTTAGCGGCGCAGGGGCTGTTCTCGATGGTCGTTGATCTGCGCATGCGCTCCCTCGATTAACGCGCGCAGTTCCAGCGCCGAAACTTCCGCCAGCGACCGTACGACGCGATCGGCCGTGGCCAACTGGCGCGATTCGAAGGAATTGGCCACGGCGAGGCAGGCCATGCCGGCGGCCTTTGCGGCGCGGATGCCGTTTTGCGAGTCTTCAATCACGGCGCAACATTCGGGCGGGAGTCCGATGCGCGCCGCGGCGGCGAGAAACAAGGCTGGATCCGGTTTGCCGCGCTCAAACTCCTCGCCGGAGACCGTCGCGCGGAAACGGTGCGCGATTGCGTTGAATTCGAGGTTGATGCGGATTTTCTCCGGCGAGCCGGAGGAGGCCACGGCATAGGGCGCGTCTATCGCGTCAAGGCCGTCGAGCAAATCCAGCACCCCTTCGAACAACGGCAGGCCGCGTTCCTTGGCGAGTTCCTGGTAGCGGGCGGCTTTGTACTCCTTGAAGGCGCGGCAATCAATCGGCGTCTGGAAACGGCGCGAGACGTAGTTGACGCAGTCCGCGTCGGTCGTGCCGCAGATCATTTCCCAGTCTTCGCGGGCGAGTTCCACGCCGCCGGCGAAGCGCTTCAGGGTGTCGGCGAACGCCTCGTCGCTGAGCGCTTCCGAGTCCACCAGCACGCCGTCGCAATCGAAAATGACTCCCCAGCCGGTCATTTTTGTTTCTCCTTGATTCAATACATTATTCCATTCTGACGCGCATCAATCAAGGGGATTATATCAACGCGGCGGTATCTTTTCTCAAGAGCAAAGGTTTTGTTAAGAATATCGTTCGATCAATGTCGATATTCAGCTCTGGCGTGCGTCTGGAATTTTCTACGAATCAGTTTTGCGTATCGCCGGGAGTTTCCGCTTCGAGCGAGAGCAAGAGTTCTTCCGGAGCTCCCAGCCAGGCGACGACTTCGGCGGGATCGCGGAAGACGGCGATTGATCCTGAAAGCGCGGAGCTGTACGCCTGAAACATGCGGCCCAGGCCGAAAGACAAGTCCGCCTGTGCAATCATCGCTATTTTGATTTTGTTATCCGTTCCTTCATACACTTGTTTTAAGATTGTGACAATCGTGCGAAGCGCGGCAGGGCTGCGCTGGGCGCTGTCGGTCTGGCGCAGATCGATAATGAGATTATAAGCGAGATTATAAGAGCTGGATGTGATCAATTGTTTGTAGGATTTAAGAAATTCATCGTCGGGGACATCTCCGATATGCGAGGAGATGACTACGCCGAATTCAGGAAGGATTTTGTGCTTGATGGGCATGGTTCGATGATTTCCTGCTTGCCGCCTCTCGCGACGGCGCGATTTCCGCCTTCGCGACACCGTTTGCTTTACCGTTAAATCCAGTTCAGCGCAGTTTGATAAGATAAAACCAGATGCATCTCGACATGTCAAATCTATACTTTTTCATCGGCGGTTTTGGGGCGCAACTCTCTTCAGCTACGCAGCGATTTCTCCCCAGATTCTTTCCCAGTCGTTGTTACGTCTGGCAAGTTCCAGCGCCATCA
>JAFGJS010000068.1 GCA_016928995.1 Candidatus Sumerlaeota bacterium
CATCGGCCCGTGGGCGGTCTACAAGCGCGCGGAGCGAACGGGCTATCAGTTTGACGCGGATGATCTCGAAGACGTTTACCGGATCACCGGCGGCTATGCCACCGAGGCGCTGATTCATCACTGGCGCGTGCTCCGGCGGCTTTCCGGCAATGTGACCGATCAGCAGATTGCGGATGACATCGGCGGCAACCTGCAACGCGCCACGTCGATGATCCAGATGATTCTGCAGGATCTGTCCGCTGATGACGACACGCCGGGCGTGTTTGACCGCGAGGAACTGCATCGCCTTGAAGCCGCGCTGGCTGAAGCCGCCGCGCAGATCGAGTCCGCGCAGGCGGACGTGCAGGGCCGTCTGCGAATCATTCAAAACAAGGAGGCCTCCAGATCATGAAACCAATCGCTTACATCGGAATGTATCGCAACATCCGCGGCGAGTGGGAGCAGCAGCGTTCAACGCTTGCGCTGGATGAGGTGGAATGCCGGCGCAGGTTCATCGCCTATCACGGCGTAGACGAAGACGATCTGACGCCTGAAGAGGTTTTCGACCGTCGCGAAGCAGCCGGCGAAGTGATGATCGCGCCGCTTGTCCGGGGTTATGAAGTCATTGTCCATCCCGACGGATGCGATTGTGCAAATGACAATCGGTATGACGAGGACGAAGCGAATTTCGACGCCCTCGATGATTTTTATCACTCCATCGGTTCAAGGCCATTGCCGGTTGGGAGTGCGGGTTGATCTTCGGCCCCGCCTCCTGGGTGGAAAGCGCGCGAGCCTCGGGCGCGTCGAAGAAACCGGGTCACAGATCTTCAAAGACTGAGATAAGGAGCGAGTACAATGCCTGATTTTATCGACACAATTGTTCATGAGATCATGAAACTTGAGCCTCGAGGGGTCACCGAGCAGGATGCTCGTCTGGTTGTCGGCGGTATGCACGTCGGCGACTCTCTGTTTGTCGAGACAGGGTTCCAAGGAGGAAATGGTCGTCTCGTGGTCGTCGGGAAAGACGAAAAAGATCGTCTTACTGAAATCTTCAATCTTACGCGTACGAGTAGTCGTTGGCATCTTGTCTACCGTATGTAGCAAAGGAGCGAATCATGGAATCACAAATATGGCAGTTACACGATCATAAACGCGCGGGCTACGTGACAGAGGTTCGTTACGACGCCGAACAGGACGCGCTGATCCGTGAAATGATCGACGACAAGGGCAACCCGATCAAAGGATCTGCGCGATTCAAAACAGGTCCGTCGGCTCGCGAGTTTATGGAGCGTCTGATCGAAGATGGTCCTGATTGCGGCTGGGAAAAGGCAAAGAAGTCCCAATCCCTGACGCCGGAATTCGACGCAAGCGAAAAGAAAAACAACTCGCGCGAGATCAAGATCAATCCTGCTGGGGAGGGGCAACCTGCAAAACGGAAATACAAGAAGCGCAAAACGGCCGCTGTCCAGCGATCGGCGCCGGCAGCGAAGGCTACGCCAATCTCGGAAGACGCTGCAGGAAAAATCCAAGGCATGATCGATAACTTGAGCGCTTACCGCGAGAGCATCGACCAGGCCATCAGTTCACTGGAAGCGTTGCTGTAAATTAAACAGCCCGTCCAGGTGTTACGAGCACCTGACCGGGCCTAACCAAAAACACGGAGGGACCCGTGTCATGGCTGGAAAGAAGCCTGCCCGGAAGCGGGCAAAGAAGGCAAGCGCGAAATCCGCGCGCCGCAAGTCAAAGCGGGAAATCGAGCAAGAGCTCGAGATCGAACTGAGCATCGCGGAGATCGAGCGGGACCGGAAAGGCGCGAAACAATGAGAGCCTGCGAAGCGAAGAAGCAATTCCTCAAGGTCATGCGCCAGTTTCACCGGCATCAGCCGTGGCGCGTGTTCGCTGATTTCTGCGAGATGGCCGCGCTGTCGCTCTACAACGTGGTTCCGCAAAGCCATGAAGTCGAACGGCAATATTCCAAAGTGGTTGAAGGATACAGCCCGGAAGAAATGGAGCTGTTCCCCAAGCTGCTGGCGCTCGCTGTCGAGGCGCTGGACCGCGAGTATTGCGATTTCCTCGGCGACGTTTTTCAGGAACTGGAACTGCACAACCACTGGAAAGGGCAGTTTTTCACGCCGCTGGACGTGTGCAAGGCCATCGCGGCCATGCAGCTGGACGGCGTCAAAGCCGCAATCGAGCGCAAGGGTTTCGTGACCGTCCAGGAGCCCGCCTGCGGCGCCGGCGCCATGCTCATCGGGTTGTGCGAAGCGATGCGCGACGCGGGCGTCAATTACCAGGAGCACATGCACGTGACGGCGATCGACGTGGACCCGACAGCGGCGCAGATGTGTTACATCCAGCTGACCTTGCTGCATGTTCCGGCCGTCGTTTTTATCGGCAACACATTGTCGCTCGAGCTGCGCCAGGCATACAAGACTTTCGCGCATCACATCGGCTTCTGGGATTCGAAACTGAGCCGCGGCCATCTGCTCGGTTATGAACCGAGCGGGGAACCGCTGCTGGCGGAAGCGCCATGCGAGGAGCAACGCGCTGAACCGGACGTCGTGCTTGATCCGGTGCAATTGGATCTGTTCGAGGAGGCCACCGCATGAGCCGCCGCGAATTGATGTTAAATCTGATCGTTCTGATTGTCCTCACGGCGTCCTTTTGGGCGCTGTTGTGGCTGTCCTGGGCGACCTTTCCGGAGTGGTGGCGATGATGATCAACGGATTCACACCCGAGCAGCTGGTGAAGGAAGTTGAGCGCGAGATCGAATACCGCGAATGGGTTTACAGCGCCCACGGATCGAAACGGATTTCGCATCAGAATCAACGGCGCATCGACATGATGAAAGCCATCGCGGACCACTTCAACGAGATGGCCGAGGCCTCTGGCGTACAGGGAGACATGCTCGATGTTTCGTGAGATCGCTACACTCGACGAGACCTGGTTTCGTGACGGCGGAACGGACACCGTGATTATGGCGAGCAATGGCGAGCGCGTTTGCGATCTGCATTACGCCATCGATCAAAAGAACGGATCGCGCGGAGCCCATAACAACATGCCGCGATTCCGCATCAGGCGCGAGTTGATCCTGCTGGCGCCGCGTTTGTTCGCCAAACTCCGCGAGATGCTGGACGCCGATGCATTCTGCGAATTTATCAATCAATGCCTGAAAGGAGAATACAAGCCCATGACTGCTACAGCAGTGCGTCAACAGGAGCTCGAGCAGCAACTGGACGCCGAATTCAATAGCATGACGTGCGAGGGCGATCTGCCCGGCGACGTTGACGAGGAGAAAAAGCATTTCCTCAAGCGCTACATGCGCATGCGCCTGGCCAAGGAAGCCGCCATCGAGCGGCTGAAGAACGACTTCGAGGCGGCGCGCAAGCGGCTGGAATCCGAACTGGCGGCCGTCGAGTACCGCTTCGGCGAAGCGGCGCGCAACGTCGCCGGTGAGATGCTGGCCGCAAGCAAAAAGAAAAGCATGAAAACCTTGTGGGGAACCTTCGGCTTTCGCACGAAGGCGGCCGCGCTGGTGATCAAGCAGGAGCAGGATTGCCTGCAATCGCTGATGGCCAAAGCGCCGAAGCTGGTTCGCAAGGAAGTCAAGGTCAGCATCGACAAGGCCGGCCTGAACGATTTTTCAAGGAACACGGCTGGGTTCCGGGCGGCTGTGAAGTGACGGAAGCCAGCGAGACATTCTACGTGAAAGGAGCATGAGGCATGGCAATGACGCAAGGCAACACGGCGCTGTGGGACGCGGTCGAAAAGACCGATCCGGCGCACACCAAAACCTTCAGCCGTCCGGGCGGTTTTTCCGGCACGGCGATCAACGCCACCTGGCTGGCGAAACGGGCCACGGAAAAGTTCGGCCCCTACGGCATCGGCTGGGGCGTTGAAATCGTGGAAGAGCAGTACCAGCAAGGCGGCCCGATTGTTTTAGGCGGCGAGGTGAAAGGACATCAAATCGTCCACATCTATCGCATCAAACTCTGGTACAAGTGGGGCAAGGAGCGCGGCGCAGTGCCGTCGCTCGGGCAGACCACGTTCGTGGGGATCAACCGGAACGGCGTTTTCACCGACGAGGAAGCGCCCAAGAAAAGCCTGACCGACGCAATCACCAAGGCGCTCAGCATGCTCGGCTTCGGCGCGGACGTGCACATGGGCATGTTCGACGACAACAAGTACGTCTCGGACCGCATGCGCGAGGAACACCAAAAGAAAATGACCGGGCAGCAAGGCGGACCGGCGCAACCGCAGCCTGTGCCGCAGTCCGCGCCGCCACAACAGAACGCGCCGCAAGCGCAACCGGCGCCGCAACCGGCGCCACCGCCACAGCAACCCCCGCAGCAACCGCAACCATCGCCGCTGGCGTCACAGGAAGCGCTCAACGAGCTGTCACAGGCGATGAGCGGCATGAAGCCCGGCGAGGTCAAGAACATCCTGCAGCACTGGCTGAACAAGCCGGTCCAGGACGTTCCCGCCGAACAAATCTATCAATGGATCAACTCCAATCCGCTGACCATCGAGGACGTCCAGGCGATCAAGGCCTATCTCAAATCCATCGGGAGGGAAGTCGCATGAACCGCGTAATACTGATCGGAAACCTGACACGGGATCCGGAACTGAAGTACCTGCAAAACAATAACGCCGTCTGCCGCCTGGGTGTCGCGGTGAATCGACGCGTCAAGAATCAGGACGGCACCTACCGCGACGAGGCCGATTTCTTCGACATCGAGGTTTGGGGCAATCAGGCGGCGAACTGTCAGCAGTACTTGGCCAAGGGCAAGAAGGTCGGCATCGACGGCCACCTGCGGCAGGACACCTGGCAGGACAACAACACGGGGCAACAGCGCTCCCGTGTGAAGGTGGTCGCGGAGCGCGTCGAGTTTCTCTCGCCCGCCAATCAAAACGGCCAGCCGGGGCAGCAGCAACAACAGCAATACCCGCCGCAGCAGCAAGGCGGCTATCCGCAACAGCAGCATCAGCCGCCGCAACAGCAATACCCGCCGCAACAGTATCAGCAGGGCGGCGGGCGGCAGCCGCAATTTCAGGCGCCAGCCGGAAACTACGGCCAGCCTTCCGGCAATGCGCAAGACGAAATTCCATTCTAATCCAACGGGGAAAAAACATGGACTACCAAACGCAACTCATTCCGGTGCAGGACCTGATTCCGACGCCGGACAATCC
>JAFGJS010000069.1 GCA_016928995.1 Candidatus Sumerlaeota bacterium
CGCCAGGAACATGCCCCAGAAATCGCCGTAGTACTGATCGGGGGCCTCGTTGGCGCCGTCCACCACGCGGAAGTGCATCCAGTGCGTGAAGGGCGCGGGAACGCCATACAGGTTGAACATTTTATTGCCCATCGCCTCGGCCAGGCCGAAATCGCTATACGGTATCGGCGCGACAGAAGTGTTCCACCACCAGCCCTGGAGGTTGCTGAACATCTTGCCAATCAACAGTTTGCGCCACTTTGTCGGATACTTTTTGCCGTAAATATCACGGGCTTGAAATTCATTGCCGCGGTTGAAGACGATTTTCCATGAACGTTTTCCATCCAGCAGGTAGCGCGCATTGGTGCCACGCAGGCGATAGCAGATATTATCATAGACGACATCGTCATAGACAAACGTGCCGAACCAATTTTCCTTTCGGCGCGCCGCGATGTATGTCAGACCGGTATTGTTCGAGTCCAACTCATATTGGCTGTCCCAAGCGTTGCACTCTTCGATATCCTCGTTGCGGGAGATGAGGTGATACACCGGCAGGGAGTTCATCACTTCCTGGGAATACGTATGCGAGCCGCCAAACTCGACGGATGAATCCACGGTGTAGGCCGGCACGCCATCATAGACGTAGTAAGCGCAGTTCAGGCTTGGATCCAAGGGATAGGGCGCTGTGACGCTGACGCCGACTCCGTTCGTGACGGTAATGCGATAACGCACCAAAGTACGGTTGGTGGATTGAACGGGAAGAATCGCCGTGTACTTGCCGTTAAATGGGGTCACATCGCCGTTCGTGCCGTCGTCATACATCGTGACCGTGGTCCAGTTCGCCGGATTGACGTAATCCGGATTCACCTCGTTCGGCGTATCCGGATAATACTGCAAGGTGTCGTGATCCAACGGCAGATAAGCCGGGATGTAGCTTCCCGGACTGACCACCTGGTAGCTCAGCGTCACGGAGACGATGCCGTCGGGATCGTCAATGTCCGCGGTGATTTTACATGTCTCGGTCGTCGCGGGCTGATTGGGACTGTGATTGATATCAAGTATGCCCGGCACATGATACCCGTTGAATTCACCGGGAGTCGGCTCGCTCAGGTACCAGGAGGGCGAGGTTTCAAACGTCGCGGCGGATAGTTCGGGCTGGATGAAAAAGTCGTAATCCGTCGCGCTGCTGTTCAATCCATGAATGGCCAGCACGTTCAGACCGCTCTGCAAAAGACCGACGTATTCGCTGACCACGATGGTTTCCGTGGTCAGATCTTCCAATGACATGGCGGAGACGGACGTCGTGGCCGTAGAGTCGTAAGCCACGCTGACTGGCGCGTTGCGCGAGGCGATCTCCGTCCCATTCAAATACGCCACAAAGCCGTCATCATAGATCATCTTGAGTCGCATGATGGTGTAAAGCAGCGATGGATCGCCGTCGATGGTGAAGGGGATGCGCAGGTAAGCTCCGGAGTTTACGCCATACATTTCCGTGGAGACATCCGTTGTGTATATCGTTTCCGCCTCTTCAGGCGCCACGTAGCCGAATTCATCGCGCTCGTCGATATAGTTCGCCTTCACCTGGGCCGGAGTCAGCGCGCCGCCATGCACGCGGATACGGCCGATGCTCAGTTCGGCGCTTTGGGCATAGGTGATGGAGACTCCATTGGTGTCGGTCTGGCAACCCAGCATAATGGGACGATTGTTGCGAGTATCCAGCGCCATGCCCATGGAATTATCCAGCTCGCCATCGACATAAATGCTGCTGACTGCGCCGTCATAGACATAAGTCAGATGATGCCAGGTTCCCATTTCGGGCAGGCCGTTCCAGGGCATGTCGCCCGCGCCCCAATTGGCGACGGCTCCCCATGAACCGTGCGATCCATACCCGAACACCATGTGTCGAAGATTAGTGCCGAGATAGGCCCAGGAAACCATCGTTTCTTGATCCTTGGCTGCTGGATTCCAGGCCCAGACTTCAATCGTCCGGTCGCTGGCGTCTTCAATGTCAGTGATCGAGTTGGGTCCCTGATAGCCGGATATTCCATCGAAGGTCACAGCGGGCATGCCGTCAACGGTCTCCTTGACCACATCGTTGCCGACTTCGGCGAAAGTGCCGCCCAATGTGCCGCTGTTGGCCCAGCTCGATGAGCCGGCTGTGGCGTCGGCGGCGTCCAGGACCACCAGCAGATTGCCAGCTTGTTGAAATCCCGTCACCGGCACGCCGGTGAATTCGTTCTTTTCGCGCTCGTAATTCAACAGAACCTGATCAGCGGTTAATTCTTCGCTATGGATGCGCACACGGGCCAGCGATGCGCTCAATCCAATGCCGTAATTCGCGCTGGCGGAAAGGCCGGTGTCAGTCGTGGACATACCCAGCATCACTGGTATCGCCTCGCTGACATCACGCAAGGAGACGACCATCTGGCGGATGTTGTCCTGTTTGCCGTCCACATAAATTCTCATGTATCCGCCAAGACCGCCTTCATTGGTTAACACCAGATGATGCCATTGCTTGCTCGGCGGAATGACATCGCATCCCAGATCATTGCTCCAGGCGGTGAAAACGCCCCAGGATCCATGATAACCATAGGAAAACATACCGCTGCCGTTTTGGTCGCAATGCCAGCAGGAGACCATCACTTCATATTCGCTGAAACTAGGATTATAGACCCAGGCTTCCATCGACCAGCTTTCCGTGCCGCTGATCGACTCTGGGACCAAGGCGTCCAGGCTCATCGCATCGTCGCCGTCAAAGCTCACTGCCACGGCGCCGTCTACGGTCTCCACTGTGGGATCGCCCGTGCCGATGCTGGCGAACTGCGTGCCCAGCGTGCCATTGTTCGTCCATGTCGAGAGGCTGCCCGCGGATAATCCAGAAGCGTCCAGATCGACGAGAAGGTCTCCGGCGACTTGCAGCGTGGGAGTCGTGAAATAACCGACAGCCGTCTGGCCGGAAAACCAATTGGGAGCTGAGGTGGAGAAGGCATCCGAGGTCCATGTCGTTCCGAGCGAACCATCGGTGGGAATATGGATATCGACATGAGCGCCAAGGGGAACCAGCGTATCGATCCCGCCGAATGCGCGACCGTAAGTCATATCCATCGGCGTTTCGGGATATGCATCGAATTCGTCTTCAATAGTCACGCCGTCCGGACGGACCAGCGCCAGATATTCGCCTTCTTCGCTCAGCTTGAAATTCGTGTGCAGTTCTCCCGCCGGATCAGTCCGGTCCTTGCCGGAGGCGAAGATGACCACCATTTCGCCCGATGACAGGCTCACCGCGGGAATGGTCCATTTGGTGAGATTATCGTCCGCATCCGTCAAATACCAGCCCGACAAATTGACCGTGCCGGTCGTAACGTTCATCAGCTCGATCCAATCCGGATCTTGATTGTCTTCATCGTCCAGAAATTCGTTGTACGGGCTGATTTCTGAAATCATTACGCTCTGTGCCGCTGTCAATTGAGGCGCCAGGATTCCTGCCAGAATCCATAACAAACCCCCCACATAAAAAAATCGTCTTCCCATCATGTAATCCCCTTTGTTGGATTATAATGCACTTTCCCTCGATCGATTTTCCAATCAACAAGCTTTTTCCGTGGAATGGCTGTCATCTATATGACGAAATCCGATCCGATTTGGTTTAAAAGCATACAAGGCTAGTTCAGTTTAAATAGTATGGCATTTTCTTCCACGTGTAAAGCTTAACTAATGAATATTTTATGTTTTTCATCAAATCTGAATGGGGCGCGCGAATGAAATATCCACTGAAACACATCATGGAACACCACGTAACTCATCGCGATTCAAGGTTAAATATTGACTCAACTGCGCGGGCAAGATTGCGGGCCTTGTCTTGAGTTTCATGCCATTCAGCCAGGGGAACGGAATCCGCGACGATGCCGCCGCCGGCGCCAAGCGAGAGTTGTCCGTCACGCAACGTCAAAGTGCGGATAGCGATATTCAGGTTGATTTCGCCGTCGGGACAAATCATACCGATGGAACCGGTGTAGATTCCGCGCGGACAGGTTTCCAGTTCCTGCAGAATTTGCATGGAACGGATTTTTGGGGCGCCGGTGATCGAACCGCCGGGAAACATGGCGCGCAGCAGCTCGGCCGGTCCACAGCCGGAACGCAACCGGCCTTCGACGGTGGAGGTGAGATGGAAGAGCGTGGGAAGCGTTTCCACAGCGGCGAGTTCCGTCACGCGCACAGTATGGAATTCCGATACGCGACCCAGGTCATTGCGCTCCAGATCGACGATCATGACGTGCTCGGCGCGGTCTTTCTCGCTGGCCGCTAGTTCGGCGCGAATTGCCGCCTCGTCGCGGCCTGGAGTTCGTGGACGCGTCCCTTTGATCGGACGCGTGATCGCACGGCCATCGCCGCAACGCAGAAAGAGTTCGGGCGAGACGCTGAGGATTTGCCAATCGCCGCCATCCAGCCATGCGGCGTGCGAGGCCGGATTGATCGCGCAAAGCCGTGCGAAGAGCTGCGCAGCGTCGCCGTGGAATTCGCGAGTGAAACGAACAGTGTAATTCGCCTGGTAAATGTCGCCGGCGCGAATATACTCCAGAATGCGCTCGATGGCCCGGACGTAATCTTCGTAGGGCATGGAAGGGCGCCAGGCGTCAAGCGGAGCTCTCTTTTCATTGATGCCGCAGATTTGATCCTGCGATGGTTGTTGCATCGCGGCCGCGGCGTGCAGCGCAGCCAGCAGGCGCTGCGACGATTGATCGAGCATCGCCTCCAGTCCGGAGTCGTCCTGAAACCATCGCCGCAAGACCCTGGCGCCGGAGCCGCCGTTGCGCCATTGCGCGGTTTGACGTTCTCTGTCGAACTCGATGAGCCGTGGATAATAGCATAATGCGATATCCGGCGTGATATATTCGTCTTGCGGAAACAAATTGTCCGGCGCGTCGCACCAGCGGCCGGCTTCGTAATTCAAGGCGCCGATGAACGCGCCGCAATCGCCTTCGCAACGCACAGCGTCAAGCAGTTCCGTCAGCGCGTCAAGAGGATCACCAGTCAGTTCCACCCGCCGTCCGCGCCAATCTTCCAACCATGCGCCGCGCCGGTTCGCCAGCAGGATAAACGCAGGATCCTGTGCGATCCAGGACTTTAGGCTCCACGGCCCCAGCCCTCCGCCGCTCAGCAATAACGCGGACCTTCTTCCCTGCATCGCTGAAGGCGCAAGCGCGAGCGACTCGCTATCGAGATACGGCGGCGCAGGCAAAGAGGCTGTTTGCATGGCGCTTACTTTCGCCCGCAGAGTTCGATCAGGAACATTTCGATTTGCAGCTTGATGTCCGGAACATACACATCGCTGCCGATGGGGTATAATGTTTTGTTGATTTCGAGCAGCTGCTGCAGGGCGCGATTCAGTTCCTGCATGGTGTAGCGCCGCGCGCCCTGGGCGTATTTCTCGCGCACAAAGGGATGTTCGCGCAGCACGCCTACACCCTTCACGTCCGGCAGATGCTCCGCCGCTTCGGGATTGCTCTGCAGCAACCGGGCCTGAATCAGAAAGCGGACGTGTTTGATCAGATGCGGAAAGATGCGAAAGATGTCCTGCTGACTGCCGACCATTTCGCGGAAACAGTTCAGCGCGCCGTCCACGTTCCGCGCCATGATCGCATCGCTCAAGACAAATGACAGGTTCTTCTCGGCTTTGAAGGTGATCACATGGCCTTTTTGTTTGATGAACTTGTACAGCGCGCCGGCCGTGCGGATTTGCCGTTTGCCGTATTCCTCAAATAACACGAAGATCACCACGTTCGGCGTCTCCGCCAGATCGCGGTCGAGATAGCGGATCAAGCGCTGCTCCGCCGTGAGTTCATCCTTGTTCTTTTTCCCATCGCGCCCCGCGGCGTAGAGTTCGTAGAGATTGTAAACCACCACGACGCGCTTGGCGTCCTCGAACATGGAGAGCTGGCCGAGTTCCGCGATCAGTTCTCCCCCGCAGGAAGCGAGTTCCAGGGGACGGTTCGCCGGAGGCTCGATCTCGGACAGGTTCTCGGCCTGGAATTCAACGGGTAAGTTGCGGTTGACGATCTCGTTCACTTGCCGCCGAACGCGCACTTCATCCTCGCCATGCACCAGGTAGACATTCAACGACATGATTCAAGCTGCTCCTTGTAGCGTTCGCGGACGCGGTTGAAAAACTCGACGCCGGCCGGGGATTTATAGTCCGCATAGGACCAATCCCCCCCCGCTTCAAAGCCTCGCTTGCGGTTCCAGCGCAAGGTCAGTTCCGCGTATATGCCGTCACGCAGATAGATGCGATGGCTGAAGTCTTTCGTGCTGGCGAGAATCAGTTTGCTCATCGCCACATATCCGGGATCCAGGTTCACGGGGCGTCCGCTGCCAGCGCCGCGGAATTTTCGTTCCAGCCACTCCTCCATGCGGTTCGTGTGCAGCTTGGCCGCGGCCAATTTGTCCGGCTCCATCAGCGTCTCGAAGCTGACCCAGAGCCGTTGAATCGAATCGCCCATTTCATCGTTGTAGTATGTGGTCATGTCGAAGTGAATCGCAGGCGAACGCAAGTCGATGGCGCCAAAGTCCAATTCCAGGCGGCGCATGGCCTCCTGAAACGCATCGTCGTGCGAGTAAAGCACGCCGATGATCAATTTACAGAATTCGGGATGCGGATGAATAACGCCCATCTGCGGCAGAGCCTCGTTCGAAATCGCTGTCGGCAATTCAACGGATCGTGGGCGTATTGTAAAGGAATGTTTTTCCCGGGTCAATCAGGAGAGCGAACAAATAAAGGATAGGATCTTATGGCGCGGCTTCGCGCACTACAGATTGCAGCGCGTAGCGATCAAGGGCGTAGCAGATCAAGCGTCCCAGCGCCGGGCGCGTCAGCATCGCCTTGGGCAGGTAATCCATCACTCCCATCGTCATGGCGACGGACAGGGCGCGGTCCGAGCCGGCATCCGCCAGGCAAACCACGGGGAAATTCAGTCCCTTGTTTCTCCAGCGCCGCAACAGATGCTCCATATGCATAAAACAGCAGCTATAATCCACCAGCAGGATGTCCGGCGTTTCATCCGGCTCGGTCTCACGCATCAACATGTCCGGAGTCCAGCGATGAAAATGGAACTGGTGCCGGTGATCGTTCAAGAAATCCTGCACCACGTTGAAGACTTCCTCGTCCTGGATCACCGTGGCCAGATGAATCTCCAGTCCCTCGGAATTCGTATAGGGGAATTCCATCCTGGGCTGGTTTTGATAGAGCGCCTGCACGCGCTTGATCAGATCGTTCAAGGTTTGCGCGGAGCGATTCATGCGATCCAGAAACCGCATCGACTTTTCATCGAGCTGCTGACACCGCATGCGCAGCATTTCCATATTGCTGATCAGCACGGTCAAGGGCTGGCTGATTTCATGCGCCAGATCGGCCGCCATCTCCGCCATGAGCGCGTTCTCACGAATCGCGGACTGATCGCCTAATGGCTCGCCGCAAGGATCTGCTTTTTTTCCGGTGTCATGCGGTTCTGTCATAGACATGGAAGCAATCGTGTGCTATTAGAATCAAAAAGACTTATGAGACAATGAATTATAATTAATGTTAGAACATCAGCGTTTCGTATTCAATCACTTTTATCGAAAATTTACATGAAAAAGAAAAATGATCCATTACGGCTACGGGTGGGGGCGGTGCAGATGCATTGCGAGATGAATCTTTCACGCAATGCCGCCGCCATCCTCGCGTGGATCGAACAAGCCGCGGAGCGTCAGGCGCAGCTGATCGTTTTCCCGGAATGCGCGCTGACCGGCTATCCGCTGAACCGGCGTCAACATCGGTTCAAGGAGGCCAGCGCAGGCCAGATCAATAGCGCCATGCAACTGATCCGGGCGAAAGCCGAGGAATGCAATATGGCCGTGGCCGTCGGTTCCGCCTGGCCGGAAGGCGGCGTCTGGTTCAACCGCTCCTGGCTCATCGCGCCCACGGGACATGAACTGGGGTACTATGACAAGACGCATCTGATGCCGCTCGATGAGCACTGCTTTCAGCCCGGCGAGGCGTTTCACGCGTGGAAGCTGCTGGGGGTGAAAACCGGCATGCTGATCTGCAAGGATCACCGCTACCCGGAGGCCTGGCGCGCGATGAAACGCCGCGGAGCGCAGGTGGTCTGCCATCTGTCCGCCGCATACGGCGACGGCGCATGGAAACTTCCCGTGCTCGAAGGGGTGCTCCGCGCGCGAGCTTCTGAGAACGGCTTTTTCATCGTCAGCGCCAACGATGCAGGCGCGCCGCAAATGCTGCAATCCGCGATATACGATCCTGAAGGATTGATTCTGGCGCAGGCGAATTACTGCAAGGAAGAATTAATCACCGCCGAGATCAGCCTCGACCGAGTGCGCAAAGGCTTCCCGCCTCGCGAGCCGGAATTTTATCAGTAAACATATCACGCATGCTTTTTTTGACAGGATCAACAGGATGGCCGGGATTGTAAAAAGAGCCAAACTCAATTCGCATTTTACATCATTGCCAATTCAATCCAGGATGGTTGTATCGTGGAAAGGCCGTCCTCAGCCCTTGAAGTGGGAGGGGCTGTCCTCAGCCCCGAAGGTTCGCGACCGGAACGGTCGCTCCTGCAACTGAACGGCCGCGCCTTCCAGAGAACAACATCATGTTGATCCTGTTCATCCTGTCAAAAAAAACAAAGGCGCAACATCACTCAATAAATTGTCAATAAGTCCGGATTGGCGGCGTCAGGTGTTGCGGTTCTGGCGCAGAAGCTGCTGCACTTCCTCGCTGAATTCGCCGACGTCGGCGAAGTCGCGGTAGACGCTGGCGAAACGCACATAAGCCACTTGATCGACATCGCGCAGGCGCTTAAGCACCATCTCGCCGATGGCGCCCGACTCGATTTCCTTCTCGATGGAGTTCTGCACCTGCTTCTCCACGTGATTCACGATGCGTTCGAGTTCGGAAAACGGCACGTTGCGCTTGCGGCAGGCGATCTGCAAGCCGCGCAGAATCTTCCCGCGGTCGAAAGGCTCCCGTTCATGGCCTTTCTTCACGACGAGCGTGGGTATGTTTTCAATTTGCTCGTATGTGGTGAAACGTTTTTCACACTTAAGGCATTCCCGGCGCCGGCGGATTGCTTCATCGTTCTGACTCGGGCGGGAATTGATCACCTTGCTTTCCAAATGCCCGCAAAAAGGACACTTCATGGATTTTCACCTGTCTAGCGGGACGTTCTGTTGCGCATGATCCCACGTTAGCCGTCCCGAATGATGATGTGGCGCCGTTTCGGATTATAAGTGTTTTTCCAGCGTTTCCTGCAATGTCGCCTTGGGCACCATGCCGACGATTTTATCCACCACCTCGCCGCCTTTGAAAATCATCAAGGTCGGAATGCTGGTGATGCCGTATTTTCCGGCGACATTGGCGTTGTTATCCACGTTCAGTTTTCCCACGACTGCTCTGCCGTCGAAATCATTGGCGAGTTCCTCGACAATCGGTCCGACCATACGGCAGGGGCCGCACCAAGGCGCCCAGAAGTCCACGAGCGCGGGCTTGTCGCTGTTGAGCACTTCCTGCTCGAAGTTGCCATCCGTGATTTCCATCAAGTTGCCAGCCATCGCTTCTTGTTCCTTTTACTGGAGTTGTGGCATGTCATCTTTCATGCCTAGTTTTGCGTCAGTTCAGCGTCAAATGCAACAACTTTTTGTGCCTGACGATGCGTTGAGGCGCCAGATCTGATGCTTTTCGCAAATATGTCGGGCGAAATAGGCGGTTGCTTACATGAAATGATAAAAATATCAAGTCCAGGTGCGGCGGCAGTAGATCAGCCATTCCAGCGCCAGCACTCCCAAGGCGGCCCACAGGAACCACATCCAGACCTCGCGATTGGCGGCAAGCCGGCCGGCGTTGAAATTCCGCTGCACGGTCTCGCGGCCGAACTGCAATTCCGGCTTGGGCGCGATGTCCGATTCCACGTGCGAGGTTAGATTCAAAGCCAGTTTTATTTGTTCGCCATTTTCACTCGAAATTTCATAAAATCCAGCATGCTTGGTGTCGGCGTAGTACGCCGTTTGCCCATCCTCGATCTCGATCGTGTCTGTTCTGCCGTCGGGCTGGCGAATCGTAAAGCGATCCTCGGCGGCGGACGGCGTCAGGGGGATCACGGTTCCGGTTTTCAGCACGGGCTGCTCCTTCAATTCCTGCGATTGTGAGAGCCAGCGCATCGTGTTCATGAAAAAAATCGGAAACGACGGACGCAACGGCCAGTCCGATTCGCCCGGATCAAAGGCGCAAACCACCCCGCGCACGCGCTGGCGGTCGAAACTGAGAATCATGGGGATCGTCTCGGCCTCCACCATCACGCGCGCCCATGAGGGGTGCTTAATCTCCAGCGCCTGGAGCACCTGCACACCGGTGAAATTCACGTAGCGCGTCAGCAGATGCACCCGGTTCCAATCGATGATCAACGGATTCTTCACCACCTCCGGCATCAATTCGAAGCCATCCAACGGCGGAATGCTTTTCAGGAATAAATAATTGCCCGGCCCCAGTTCCTTCGGCGAAAAGTTGTCGTAGATCACGATGTCGAATCCGGCGGGCCGCCGATAGTCGTCAGGGGAAACTAGCGAAAGTTGCGCGTTCTTCAGCAGACCCAGCAGGCGCTCCAGAAAGACGTTGCCCTTCGACACCAGCAGGACTTTGGTGTCGCGCTGTGGCGAAAGAATGCCGTACGCCGCGTCATCCACATCGAACGGCTCCGTCAGCGCCGCGCCGCTCTCGTCAGTCAGTTGCAATTCCACGGTGTGCGTCGTGCTCAGCGCTTCGGGCGAGGCTTTCGTGATGTCCTCGCCCAGCGGATACAGCCGGGTGCGCGCTTCCTGTCCGGCGTCCAGGGTGAAGGATTTGACATCGGCCGCTTTTCCGTCCACTTGCATGCGCAGCAAACGGGACACTTTCTCCGAGCCGTAATTCTTCACGCTGGCGAAGACCAGCGGCACGCCTTGCTTTTCCAGATCGTTGGTGATGTCCATTTCCGTGATGCCCACGTTGGCCGTGAATGTGCTGCCCACGGGCGCATACTCGATGTTCGGCGTCTGAGCCAGGCTGAGGTTCGCCTCCTGCAGGTTGCCGTCGCTGATGATGATGATCTTGGTGCGCGGATCGTAGGCCGCGGCGTCGGACGGTGCAGCCTCTCCGCTCTGCACCCAGTCTGGTCGGGCCAGCGAATCCGCGAACGCCAGCGCGTCGTTGATGTTGGTGCCCGTCTCCTCCGCATCCGCCAGGGAAAGTCTGCTTTTCAGCAGGTTCTTATCGCGCGTTTCGCTTTGCAGGATTTGCGTCTTGTCGGAAAAGGCGATCAGCGTCATCCGGTCATGCGCGCGCATCTGGTCGATCAGCTGCTGCGTGATATTCTTGGCCTGATCGATGCGCGAAACGCCATCCTCGCCGTCCCTGGTCTTCATGCTCGCGGAGATGTCCAGCAGCACGATGTACTTCATCCCCTGTTCGTCGCTGAGTTTCATCACCGGCCGCGCCAGGGCGAAGGTCAGCAGCGCGGCGATGAGCAGTTGCAGGTAGAGCAGGATGTTGCGGCGCAGTTTCTGGAACGGCGCATTGGCCGTCAGGTCTTCGATGCTTTTGCGCCAGAGCAGCGTGCTGGAGATGATCTGCTGGCGGCGCTTCAGTTTCAGCAGGTACAGGACCACAATGATAGGAAGCGTGATCGCCGCGATCCAGCCCAGGGGATTAAGAAAGCTCATCGACAGCCGCCGTTTGGTTGGGTTGTTGAGTTTGACAACCGGAAACTCGAAGAGTTCCGCAAATTCCATGAAAGATTAACGCCGGGATCAAGGCGATGCAACACGAAATCGTGCGCAGCTGCACATCGTAAATGATCCATTGCGAATTGCCCGTTATCCGCGAAATGCCTCGTCCGCAGGAAATGGGCTTGCATGACAAACGACGATGGACCACAATTCCGGCTATGAACGCACATCGCCGCCTTATGTCGAATAAAAAAATAGAAAACGGCATCGCTTGACGCTTATCGAGAGCCAGCCAACCATCGTTCATAAAATTGAAGGAAAGGAATGCCATGCCTACCGCGCCGCACATCAGTATTTATGAAATTTTTCCAGACAAGCCAAGCGAAGAGTTGGAAACAATTTTCTCGCCTGACACTTTGTATGCTCTCGCGACGGCCATGAGTTATGTCGAAAACAATCTTCGCGCTCAGGACGCGCCGGAGATTAAGGGGATTATCCAGTGGTATAATGAGTTGACCGCTAATGCGCCGGATAGCACGCATAACATATTTAATTGGTATGTTGAAACGAGTCAGGAACTCGCCGAGGTTACTGACGATGAAAGTTGGAAAACTTCTCCCGAGCGCTTTAAGAAAACAGTCCGCGCTTTTCTTGTTTATGCTTTTATGTCTGATTTGACTGTTACGAAGAAGAAAGTGGCAGGGAGCCTCATTATTTTCAAAATATACAAACAATTAATTGAGCACGAAATCGGCGAAACAAAATTAGATGAGCCGTTCATAAATAAACTGCTGCGTATTGTATTGTTTCCCGTTCGGCCGATTCTTCGGCCGATTGTGATGAAATGGGCGCCGCTCTGGGTGGAGGATTTCGATGATGAAATCGGGAAAACGGCTCTGGATCGTATTCAACGCATCTGTCACTTCTATCGATTATGTGCAAAGGAAGACCGGACCTTTACCTTTTCCCAGCCTAAGGATCAGGTCGAAAAAGAGATCGACGTTGACGGCGTCAAAATCACATCATTGCGCGGGGGCAAAATGTCACTCTCTTGACATTCACTGGCGATTAAGTCCGGCATAATGCTCCGTTGCGCTTCATGCTTCACGCTGATTCCGCTCAACCGTCGGCGACCATTGACGAGCCGGTGGCCAGTGCGATCCAGCAGGCATAGAGGAACATCTTGAAGCGCCAGACGCTTTCGGCGTCGCCCTCTTCGCTTCGCATGACGAATTCCGCACGCTTCAGGATTGCATTAAATTCCGCTTCGTCTTCCGCATTGTACGGACCGCACTGCCTTCGCATCAACGTGTTCCCGGGAGCAATATCGATGTTTGATGTAATGCCGCCATCAGCATTCGGCGTCGGCAGCACATCCTCGAACCGCGGCGTCATCAGTTCCACCACGCGCTCGCAGTCCTCCGGCGAGGCCTGGATCGCGCCAAACTCCAGGCAGAATCCCCAAAGCAGCAATCGTCCAGGACTTGTGGAATCCCAGAGCAGTTCCAAGATCTGGCTGCTGGTGATTTCCTCCGGATCGGGAAGATTGATAATCCGCCAGGCATGCACATCTTTCAACGCGCGGCGGCACGATTCCGGCGACTCCAGAATCGCCTGCTCGCCGAGTTCATCCGGGCGCTGCGCGTCAACGCGCTCGCCGGTCGCTTCATTCATGAAGTCATGGATGAAACTCAGGATCACACTCGGCGCTTCTTGCGGCGGTGTGAAGTGATCCATCCACCACTGCTCGAGTTCCGCGCGAATCGGATACGTTATCGCTGAAAAACAGCCGATGGGGCGTCTACGAAAATTCAAACGGCAATTGGCGCATTCGCTGTCCGCGACAGGTTCGATCTCGTTCCACTTCGCAGCGATCTCACCTAGTGTGGTTTTGACGATTGATCCGTCGGGCTGTTGATGCGTTACTTCTACTTGATCCCAGGTCTTCCCCGGATTCTTTTTCAGAATGTCCTCTTCATTCTGCTTGAAGTAACCCAGCATGTCGCGATTTTTGGAAAGACCCATAATCTCCATCGCTGAGCGCCCCTGTTGAATCACGCACTCCTTCCGCAGCAGATAATCAAACGCCATGAGCATCTCCTCATCGAATTAAAATCAGTAATCCTGCCTCAAATCGTGGAGCTATCACACGCTATCAGACAACAAATTCTCATTTGGGTTCGCTTAAAATGGCAAAATTTCGACGATCTCATACGGCAGGCCGTTGAAGGCGCGGATGCCAGAGACTGTGACCCAGAAGGCGACAGAGAGCACTTCGCCGATGACGAGGCCGACGAAAAACGGGCTGGCAGCGCGATAGATGCGCGAACCTCCGTAGCGCAGAATGAGCACCTTGGCGAGCCAGCCGAGAAACACGCTGACCCAGACGCGATGCGCGTACCAGGTTGCGACGAAGAGCATGGCCACGGGATGGAACGGCCACCAGGTAAAAGTCAGACACATATATTGAAGGAAAATGGTGAAAAGCACGCCAAACGAGATATGGCCGATTTCGTTGTAGTTGCCAACGCTCATGGCTCCCTTTTGCTGTTCGAACAGCAGCGCGTTGCTAGTCCAGCTGAAACAATTGATGCCAAAACCGGAGATGGGGCTTTCACGCCCGTCGAGCGTCACGCTATGGTGATGCGTCGCGTAAAGATGCACGGCGCCGCAGACGACGAGTGACACGATGATCACAAAAAGGACGATGCCGCCGGTCGAAAGCCGTTTGGATTGCGTGGATTGACGATCCAAGCCGATGGCGTGCGTGGTGAAAACGGAGACGCACAGGCGGTTGCCGTGGCCGATCATCAGCGACACAAAACCGCCGAACCAGGCCGACACAGGGGTATGCCAGCCGGCCGGGATCAGTCGCAACAGCCGCATGGTGTAGGATGTTTCCGGCGCGATCAAGGGCAGTCCGGTTTCCGCGACGATGCGCGTCATAACGAGCGCAAAAATCACGGCCATGATGATCAGGAAAATGGTGTAATAGACCGGCATCTTGACCCATGTCAGCCATGCAAACATGCCCGCGCAGCCAAAGGCGAAGGCCCAGCCGCTGATGAGATGGGAGCGTCCTTCGGCGCCGGAGACTTTGCCGATCATGCATTTTATCACGTGCAGCCAATGGGAGCGTCCGAGAAAAATAATGACCACGGCCATGCCGATGAAGGCGCCGGTGTTGTGGTCCTGCACCAATCCACCGGGAAACGGCGGAAAGTAAGCCGCGTAGATCATAGTATAAATAGCGTAGATAATCTGGAAACTCCAGATGGAAAAGCCGACGCGGTTGGGCATGAAGAAGGCCATGCCCAGAAACATGAAGTGAATCCGGTTCCATTTGATATACGCAGGCAGATAATTGAGCGGCTCTTCGGTGAAGAAACGGGCGATGTCCCACGAGACTGGAATCACGGGCACCGTGCCCGGACGGTAAGCCTCAAGCCCCGTAAGAAAGTGCAGCACGAAGACGAATCCCAAACCGGCGAGAAAGGAACGCTGGCCAAAGATGGGCGGCAGTTTTTTGCCTTCCGCCGGCGCTTCGATCAAGGATTGCTGAACGGAAAGCAGCGGAAACGGCAGGCGTTCATTGTCGCGCCATTGGGGAAAGACGATGACGCCCAGGGCGACCATCATCACCCACCAGGGAATCAGAAAGCCGCTCCAGCTGATCAACGGCGGAATCCATGCGCTCCAGGGGATCGATTGCCCTGGATTCAGTTCGCCAATGAACGGATCGGCGATCGGGGTTTCCGCGCCATACTCAAGCGTATCCGGAAAAAGGGAGGCGTGCGGATCGAGCGCCGCATAGGCGTCCGCGAGCATTTTGTCACCGCTGGCGCGAACGGAGGCGTCGGCGATGGCATATGGCAAGGCGCGCAGCAAACCCTGGCTTGGCGTGACGGCCGCTCCCAGCAGGATAGCGAAAATCAGGGCCAGTTGTTTGAAATTCAGCGCAAGCGAAGGTTTGATGATTCGGATCAGGGGATTGATCAGCAGCGAGATGACCGTGATGGCGAACACCGAGGCGACGGGCAGAAAGTCGTCGGAAACGAATGAATTGAAGATGATGAAATTATTGTAAGGGGTGACGATCCATACAAATAAGGCGCCGGTGAGGCCGATAATCAGAGCGATGATCCATCGGAAGAATCCCATTGTTTCCGGGGCGCCGTTGGCGCCTTGCGATGCCGTTGCCATAAAACTCCCTGCCTGCTTTAAATGATAATCATACTGAAGACAAAGCTCCGATCCCGGCTAAAATCATGCGTAGAGGCGGATTCATACATGGCGGATTTCTAATAGGAAAGAAGAAAAATGAAGAAGTCCGATAAAAAACCGCATGAGATTCGATTAATTTACAGCCTTTTTTTATCGCGAAGGCGTCTTCAGAGTCTTCTCCTTCATTCCATTGACTGATACATCAGCGACTATTTTCCAGCGATGCAGCGAAATGCCGATGATGTTTAATTCCCATCAAAGAAATCCTTAACTTTGTCCAAAAGTCCTTTCTCGCCTTTAGGTTGATGGCCGTCTTCTTCCGCGAGTTTGCGGAACAATTCCGCCTGATTATCGTTCAGCTTCTTGGGCGTGCGGAGCATCACGCGGATGTGCGCATCGCCGCGGCGCTCTTCACCGGGCGCGGTGGGCAGGCCCCGGCCGCGAATATGAAACATGGCATGACTCTGCGTGCCGGCGGGAAGATCCAGTTCCTCTTCGCCATCGAGCAGTTGAACGTTGATGCGATCGCCCAGCGCGGCCTGACTGAAGGTGATCGTCTCGTCGCAGATCAGATCAGCTCCCTCGCGGCGGAAGCGCTCATGCGGTTCGACTTCAAAGGAGACATGCAGATCGCCGCGCGGACCTCCGCGAAGACCGGCTTCGCCTTCGTCCGTGACGCGCAATGTCATTCCGGTCTCCACCCCTTTGGGAATTTCAAACTTCACCTGGCAACGCCGGTTGACGCGGCCCTTGCCGTTGCACTGAACGCATGGATCGGCGATGATCTTGCCTTCTCCGCCGCAGCGTTCGCAGGTGGTGTTGATCTGCAGGAAGCCCTGCGAATAGCGCACCTGCCCCATGCCGTTGCACTGCGGGCAGGTCTGCGGCTCCGTGCCTTGCCTGCAGCCGCTCCCTTTGCATTCATCACAGAGTTCTAACCGGGTAAGCTGAATTTCAGCGGACTTGCCGTTGAGCACTTCCTCTAATGTGAGTTGATACCGGATGCGCAGATCGCGGCCGCGATGACGCACGTCGGCGCGGGAGCGTCCGCCGCCGCCGAAGAAACTGCTAAAGAAACTGCCCAGGATGTCTTCCAGGTCGCTGCCATGAGTGAATTGATCCCAGGTGAATCCCCCGGCGCCAAAGGCGTTGCGCACACCATCGTGGCCGAAGCGGTCGTAGCGCGAACGGCTGCCCGCGTCGCTGAGAATCTCGTAAGCCTCGCTGGCTTCCTTGAACTTCTCGGCTGACGCAGGATCGCCCTGGTTGCGGTCGGGATGATATTTCAGGGCCAGTTTGCGATAGGAACGCTTGATCTCATCCGTGGAAGCGGAGCGATCAACGCCTAATATTTCGTAGTAGTCCCGTTTGTTCATCGTAGCTTAATGCCGCTCGATTTGCGAGCGTCGAGGATTGCTTGCCAATAATTTAAGCAGACTAACGGCGGTAGACAGCTTCATCAAGGGAAAATGCGCAACGGACACAGACGCTGAAACGGATAGTCTCCAGCGCCATCCTTTATTCCTGGCAATTCACAATTCGCAGTGCGCAATGCTGAATAGTCCGCTCGGATGTCACGCCTGCCGCTGAGCGTCATAGCGCCTTGAGTTTTTCCATCGTGAGCTGAAAAACCTGATCCGGGGCGCCGGAGGCGTCGATGGAAATCAGCAGCCCACGCTCGCGATAATAATCTTCGAGCGGGCAGGTGCTTTCGCGATAGGCTTCCAGCCGGACCTTGATCGATTCAGGTTGGTCGTCGTCGCGGGTATAGAGCTCGCCGCCGCATTTATCGCAAACGCCTTCTTTTTGCGGTGGACCGAAAGTCATGTGGCAGGTCCATCCGCAGCCGCGGCAGGTGCGGCGTCCGCCGAGGCGCAGCAGCACGTCATCCATCGTCAGTTCGTAGTTCAACACGCCGTCAAGCTGCACATCGCAGTCTTTGAGCATCTCGACCAAGGCGTCCGCCTGCACCACCGTGCGCGGGAAGCCGTCCAGCAGGAAGCCGTAGGGGCTCTTCAGGCAGCCGATGCGTTCGCGCACCAGGCCGATGACCGTGGCGCTGGGAACGAGCAGGCCTTGCTTCATATAGGAAAGCGCCTCTTTCATCGCGGGGCTGGCGTTCTCCTCGCCGGATTTGAGCGCGGCGCGAAAGACGTCGCCCGTGGAAAGTTGGCGCGCCTGGGTGGACTGCACGAGTTTCTCGGCTTGCGTGCCCTTTCCCGCGCCCGGGGCGCCCAGCAGGATCAGACGATACGCGCGCTCCGGTTTTTGCGCGGAGGGATCGAGCGTCTCCTCACCGCCAAAGAGCCATGCATCTCGCGCGCTGACATTTTCTGTGTTTCCCATTGTGAATCTCCTGGATTGATAAGTGCAGCGCCCTTGCGCCGGTTGAAAGCGCTAAGCAACGCAAACGGAATATTGTAGTGATCGTGGCGATCAATAATCGTAACAAGCGGCTGGATGTTGCCAGCGGAGATCAGTCAAATCAACCGAAAAAGAGCATGGACATTTCTTGCTCTTGCTCTTGCTCTCAATCGGGTTCCGGGCTTCGTGCTCCGGGTTCGGGGAATTAGGAATGAATGGCCGACACCGCAATCGAGAAACTTACGACCGCATCGTGATTTCAGAGCAAAAGATAGAGCATGAGCAAAAAATGACACGGGAAAAAATCAAGACACTCTCGCGTAAGACCTGTCTGGACGTTTTTTTTTATGTTTGCTAATAGTCGCGGTTGACGACGTAGTTGGCGAGGTCGAGGAGGAAGTCGCGATCTTTGCTGGCGGGGAGCGGGTGGATCGATTCGGCGGCGCGACGGGCGAAGTCGGCGGCGATGCGGCGCGAGTATTCGATGGCGTCGTAGCGCAGGACGGTTTCGATGACGGCACGCGTGTCGAGCGTTGCGCCTTCGGGCTGGGATGATCCGCCGAGTTCGAGCTGCGCCGTCAGGAAATCGCGATCCTTGCGATCCGCGACCTGCAAGGCGTGAATCAACGGCAGGGTCTGTTTGCCGCAGGCCACGTCGGCGCCGATGCCCTTGCCCCATTGCCCGCTTTCCGCAACGTAATCGAGGGTGTCGTCGGTGATCTGGAAGGCCATGCCAAAGCATCGGCCAAATTCGCCCAAACGTTGCAGCGTGTCGTCCCCGGCGCCGGCCAGGATGCCGCCGAGTTTCATCGCGACGCTGAAGAGATTCGCGGTTTTGGCTTCGATCACATGGTAATAATCATCCGGTGTGAGGATGTCGCGTTCTTTTTGCAACTGGAACATTTCGCCTTCACACATGAAGGCGGTGGACTCGGCGATGAGCGCCGTGCCGCGCGGATCGAGCTCTTCGACGAAAAGGGAGTATCCGCGGGAATAAAGAAAGTCGGCCATCAGGATCGCGATGGAATTATTCCACTTCGCATTGACGCTGGGGCGTCCCCTGCGGGAATCGGCGCGGTCGATCACATCATCGTGCAGGAGGGTCGCCAAATGGATCAGTTCGATGGCGGCGGCCACGCGCGTATGACTTTGACCCTGATAGCCGCAAGCGCGAGCGGCGAACAGATGCATAGCCGCGCGCAGGCGTTTGCTCTTCGCCTCGCGCAGATAATCCCCCACCTCGCGAGTAAGCCGGGTTTCCGTGGCCATGGCCGCTTCGATGTGCCGGGACACCAGCCGGAATTCCTCCCGAAGGCAGCCTTGGATCCGTTCGAGAATGCGCGCCGCGTCATGAGTCTGGCGCCAGCGTTGCCGGAGTGAAAGCGACATAGTGACGCCAATTATCTGGCGCCAAACGATAAAGTCAAACACGAAGTCATTCATGTAACGGGCAATTTTCGTTTAGCAACGGATCCGCCAGCGTGAAAATCCAAAAAACCCAACATCGCGCCAACGCCGCTGATCATGCTTGCAACACATCCCGATTTGCCGTAAAGATGGACCTAATATGAACCGATAAAAATAAAACGGCGGCAAAAACGGCTGTTGGGAACATTGTTTTTGCCGACGCAGGAATATTTTATTTGATGAAACCGGAACGCGAGTCTGGACCAGTGGCGTCCATTCAAATTGATTTGGATGGAGTGTGGGCTATCCGGCGTTGCTATGGCGATCGTTCGCTCTCGCCGGAGGACGCTGACGCGGTGTATAGCGAGGGCTTGCCGCGCTGGCTGGATTTGCTCGATGAGCTGGAACTGCGCGCCTCCTTTTTCGCGGTTGGCCGGGACGCGCAGGCGGACTGGAAGGCGGAGCTCCTGCGTCAAACTGTGCAACGGGGACATGAGATCGGCAATCATTCGATGACCCATCCACTGGATCTGGCTTCCTTGCCGCAGGATGCGCTGGAAAGCGAGGTGTGTTCGGCGCAACGGGCGTTGAACGCGGCGACGGGTTTCCATCCTCGCGGATTCAAGGCGCCAGGATATTCGATCTCGGACGCACTGATCCGGCTGCTGGATGAGCGCGGTTTCGTCTACGACGCTTCTCTGTTTTCCACGCCCTGGGGCGGAGCGATGCGCGGCTTGACGCGCTGGCTTTCCCATGGAAAGGGCGAGAACTCCGGCACGCAATATGGCGGGAATTGGAGCGGAGGGCGTTTCCTGACGCCGCGCGTCGTCGGCGCCGGACGCGGATTGCTGGAAGCGCCGGTATGCGTGACGCCATTCTTGCGCTTGCCGTTTCACGGCGGCATTGCGCTGGCGCTGGGCGAGGGCTATTTCCGCCGTTGCCTGGACGCCTGCCGTCGTGCGGAGCTGCCGTTGAATTACACGCTGCATGGCGTGGATCTGACGGGCCTTGGCGCGAAGGAATTGACCGGCGGCCGGGGCGGATGGTTTTTCCGGCATGACGCGGAAAATCGCCGGCGCCGTGTTAAAGACATCTTGCGCCTCATTCAGGAAAGATATAAAATTTTACCAGTCTTGGACGCGACGCAATTATGGAAATCGGCCTTTTTGAAAGAAAATTCGGCTTCGGATCGCTGAACGCCGGAGACCTGGAGTTGTGCAAAGGATGTGAATTTCTATTGACGTGGGCAATAAATCCAGTATCTTGAATCTGCTTGGTTCACTCGGTTGAGATTTTGGCAAGATTCTGGAAAGGAAACGCTGCGATGGGTTTCTTTTTGGTTTTGATGGTTACGGAGCAGCTTAAACGGCCGACTCCGTCCAAAAAAAATCCCAATCATGAAAAACGATCTCAGCGTTTCTTGAACCGGCGAAACCAAAACGAAAAAACAGTTTGTATTTTTAGATTCTATCTTTGACCAGGAAAAATGCATGAAAATGAAGCATCGAATCACGAATCGGCTGGCGCTCCTGATTCTGACGCTGGCGACGATCCCCTGGGGCTCTGTCTCTGCACAAAACGCGATTCTGTTCTCGGACACCTTCGACAATGAAGAGGAAGGAAGCCGTCCGCAGAGCTGGAGCGTGGTTGAAGCGGACGTTCCCGCTTCACGCTATTGGTACATCAAGGACAAGCAGTACTACACCGGCGAGGGCGACAACATCGGCGGCGACCGGTTAAGCTTTTCCGTCATTAAGGATGTCATCGGCAAAAACTGGACGGACTACGAAATCCGCGTGAATTTCTGGATGCCGGACAACAGCGGCCAGCTGCTGGTTGTCGGGCGCTGGCAGGATCGCAGCAATCATTACCGGCTGTTTCTGCGCAGCAGCGGCTCCGGGCGGCAACTCGGCATTCAACGGATGAAGAACAACGATCTGGAATCGCTGGGGCTGGCGATTGACGGGACTAACGGCGTGTCGATTCCCAAATTCGAAAGCGCGCAATCGAAAGCGGAAAGTCATGAACTCGTTTTACGCTTCGAAGGTTCGACGCTGACGGCCAAACTCGACGGCCGGATGTATTTGACGGCGAATGACGACGCCTTCCATATGGGCCAGGCCGGACTGGGCATTTGGTTCAACGAAGTCTATTTTGACAATGTGCAGGTCAGTTCGCTGGGCGAGGGCGGCGCAGCGGGGAAATACACCGTTTATCGCATCATCGTGCTGCCCAACGCCACATTCGATGACGCCACTCAATTCAAACAGTTGCTCTCCAATCAGGGGATCATCGACGTTGAAATGGTCTCCGACGAAGAGGGAAAATTCAATGTCGTGGTCGGCACTTGCTCCACGATGGAAGAAGCTGTGCGGCGGCGAGCCGTGCTGGAAAGCAGCGGCGTGCTGGTCCATGCGATCAAATCGGTTGAATACGAACGCAAGGGAGTGGAACAGACGCTGAAAATACAAGTGGATCAAGTTCCCAGCCGCGACGAAGCGCAACGCGTGAAGCGTTCGCTGGAAGCGGACGGCTTCCGACCGGTTTACATCGTCGATCAAAAAGCGCCGCCATATTTGATCTGCGTCGGCGAGTTCCGCGAGGCTGCGCGCAACGAAGCGGAAGACATGCGGCAAAAGCTCATCCGCTCGGGATACTCGCAAACCCGCATCGTCCGGTCAGAATTGCACAACATGGACATAGTGAATGATAAAGCCGTGCAGGGCGAGCCGGAAATCGACTCGGATGCGCTTCGCAAACTGATCAATGATAACAAGGATGTCTGGGAGGAACTCACCAGAGACCAGCAGAAACAAATGCGCGACATCCTGGAAAGAGAAGTTGATCAGAAGATCGAAAAGAAATTTATCGAAAAAGACAAAGAATACCAGAGTTTGATCAAACAGCTGGATGAGCGTCAGAGAAAGGTCTTCGAAGAACTCCGAGACCAGATTCGACAGAGCAAGGAACAGTCCGTTGAACAACAGCGCCACATCACCGAGATGGTCAATGAGATCAACGATTTCATCACGGCGGGCCGCTGGGATGAGGCAAGCGCTTTATTCGAGCAGATGAAAACCGATGCGCCGAATGACGGCCGCATTCCCGAACTGGAGCGTAAAATCAGCTGGCGCCAGGCTGAAGATCCGATGGTGGTGCAGGCCGGTCTGGACAAGGAGCGCGAAAGGCAAATCGCTTCTCAACTGGCCAATTTGATTACGATGGCTCAACTGTCGGCGCAGGATAAAGATTATCCGGAAGCCATCAGAAACATGAGCCAATACATCGGGATGACCACGGATCCCGTGAAGAAAAAAGAAGGCCAACAGCTCAAAAAACACTATGAAGAACTGCAGGAACAGCAAGAACGCATCGAGCGAGAGATAGGCGCGGGCGACCAGATTAAAATCGAGCAGACATTCAAAATCTTGATGGTTGTCGTAGGAATCGTCGGCGCGCTTCTGGTTCTGGTGATCCTGCTGATGGTGCTGAGCAGCATCAAGCGCCGCCGTGAACGCAATGAGCTGCGCGCCACGCTGCAAAGCCTGTCGATGAAGCCGATGGTGGAGCTGCAGGGCGAAGCCATGGGCGGCGCCAAAGCGCCAGGAAAGACTCTGAGCGACGGCTCGGCGCCTGCGGTCGCCCGCCTCGAATCGAGCCAGTCCGACGAGGATTACAGCCAATACGAGATGGAGGAAGAAGAGGACACGTACAGCGGCATGGAAGAGGCCGAACTGGACGCCTCCGATCTTGAACGGACGCAGTTCGACATGGCAAACGCAGCCGGCGACGAGTCACAAGACCTGGAGCAGGCTGACGACCAAGACCTGTACGCTGAGTCCGAGGAAGAAGAATTACCGGTCGGCGCCGAAGCCTCCACGGATCAGTCCGGTTCTGGAGATGATGGGGACATCATGCTCGATATCGAAGAGCTGGAAGATGAGGAACTCCAGATCTCCACTGGCAAACAACCCACGGAATCGGTGACTGCCTCCGCCGAGGCGCTGCCGATCGGCTTGGAACTCGAAGGAGTGAACACCGAGGAAAACATCACTGTGGATCCCAAGGCCGCGTTGGAAAGCGACGTGGAGCAAACGGCGCTTCTGCCGGAAGACGATATGCCGGTGCTCGACGACAGCGGCCCGATGAAACCGCCCGTGCACACCGCGCCGCCCGTTGCAGCGCAGTCCGGCTTGATTTTCGCGCAGGACTTCCGCGAGGAGCTCGTGGGCAACGTGCCGCGCGGCTGGCAAGGCGAGTTTGATTTCGCGTCGCTGCAAGTGGCGGATGAAAGCCCGCCAAACGGCAGCAGCCGCTACATGCTGTTTGAAAAACCGCGAGGCGACGGACGGGCGTATTGCTACACGACATTCGACGATGTGAAAGGCCGGGTGCGGGTTGAATTCGATCTGCGCTGCAACGACAAAAACAAATACCTGCTCGGTTTTTACATTGAAAAGGATCAGGATTTCAAAAACTCCATTCACACCGTGATCCATCGCGCCGCAAGCCAGACATCGCCGATGCTGCGCATTCATGGCGTTCCAGTGCCGTATGAGATGGGCAAGTGGGTGAATGTGCGTTATGACATCAACTTGGGCAATGGAACGTTGAACGGATACGTAAACGGTCAAATGGTGGCGTCCAGCGTGCGTCTGGACACCAACCCGGGCAGCCTGAACACGCTGGCGATCCGCGACAACAATCCGACAACGGGCGTATTGTTGATCGGCAACATCCGCATCTCCCGCTTTTAACAGGCGCCTCGAAACGCCTGTGATCCCGGCGGAACGGATTATACGAATCGGCAGTCCGCGCGACGGCAGTCCGGCGCCGCAGTGCGGACTGCCGATTTTTGACGCTGATCCAGGCCGGCGCAGAACCACGGAAAACCAGACAGGGACAGACGCTGTAAATTCGATGGTGGATTCACTGACGCGATGACCTCCAAAACTCAAAATCTGTTTTCCGCCATTCTACGCGGCCTGAACGGCGATTTCCTATACAGCCGGCTGGATTCCCTGCTGCCCGGCGCGCAACGTTATCCGGTTTACGTCAAGAGCCACTGCCCCTATCATGAAGACGGACGCTTTCGTTCCTTTCTGGTCGATCTCAATCGCCGCGTGGCGTGGTGCACGAACCGGCGCTGCGAGGCGCGTCATGAAATCGACCTGGTCTCCCTCATCGCCAAACTGACCGGCAAGCACCCCATCCAGGTGCTGCTTCAACTCGTGGCCGAAAGCGCCATGCAGTTGGAAAGCAGCTACCGCGAAGACCTTGAGGAACTCGTGATCGAGGAGGTGCAGGCGCTGGCCTCCATCGGCGATGAAGAGACGGCCCGCATGCTGATCGACATGTGCACAAATCTCTCCGCGGACAGCCTGAGCCTGGAATTGCAATCCAATCTGCTCTTTATGCATCAGGACCTGGAGAGCAGCGTGGACAACCTGTTCGCGCTGGCGGAACGGTGCCTGGAGCGCGACGACATCCTGCTGATCTATCAAATCATGGAGCAACTGGAGTTGTTGGCGTCGGACGACGAACGTCTGCTCGTGCTGAAGGCGCGGATCGCCGAAACACGCGGCGAACGCCGGGCCGCCGCCGACTTCTACCAGGCATACATCGAGCGGCTCGAACAATCGGACAGCACGGACCTGCAAAACGGACGCCAGGCGCGCATGCTGGAAAAAATCCTGATGCTCAATCCCAGTTCCATCGAGGCGCGCCGGCGCTACGCGCAATGGCTCGACGGGCAGGGCATGGATGAAGAGGCGCGCAATCACTGGAACGTGCTGCTGAAAGTGCTGCATGCCGAACATAAAATGGAAGAGGCGCTGGAACTGTCCCGCAGCATCGTGCAAAAGCGGCCCGGCGATCTTCAGGCCAAATTGCATCACGCCCGTTTCTGCCAGGAAACCGGACGCATGGATGAGGCCGTGGAGACCTTTGAAAACGTGATGCAGGATTACATCGCCGCGGAAGAATGGGACGAGGCGGAGCATTACTGCCGGCAACTGATGGACATCCAGCCGGAACGGCAGGATTTGCCGTTCCAGTTGATCCAAATCCTGAATAATGGCGGACGTCCGGAACGCGCGTATCATCAGACGGAAAAAATCCTGCCGCGCATGGAGCAAAAGGGCGACCGCGAGGGTCAGCTGAATCTGCTGCGTCAGATGATGCAATGGAAGCCGCAGAACACGGCGTCGCGCGAGAAACTGGCGCGGCTGCTGTCGCGCGAGGGAAATTCGGAAGAATTGCACACCGTCCTTTGCGATTTGGCGCGGCTGTATTTCGGACGCAAACTCAGCGAGGAAGGGGCCAGCCGTCTGCGCAAGGCGACGTCCCTCGCCCAGGGCGATTTGATCCGGCTGCAGGAGATCGCCGAAATTTATCAGGAGCAGGGGCTAAGCAGCGGCGCATGCCAAATCATGGAACAAATGGGGCGCGCCGTGGTGAGTGATAATCCGGAACACGCCCTGGCGCTCTCCAAACAGGGATTGGAACTGGAGCCGGACAGCATGAGCCTGATGGCTCTGCAGATCGAGGCATACCGCGCGTTGAACCAAGAGGACAAGATCCTCGACGTGCTGGAACGCATGGGCGGTCCGGAAGCCACAAAAGCAGGCAAACGCGGAGCCTTGAGCCTGGAGCGCCTGCGCGGACTGGTGGATGCATATCCGCAGACGCTGGCCTTCCGCCTGCTGCTCGCGGGCGCGCTGGCCGATCAGGGACGCTTCGACGATGCGCTGGACGAAATCCGTCTGCTGGTGAAACGCGCGAGCAGCGAATCCGAATACAACCAAACGGCGCAGCTGCTGGCGAAAATTCAGGGGCAGCAGGGGCCGCGCATTGAAACGCTCGATTTGCAGACGCAAATCTACGAGCTCCTGGGCGATGAAGATCGTTTGTTCACGGCGCTCAACAGTTTGGCCGGACTTTGCGCGCGGATGAAGCAAGGCCAGCGGGCATCGGCGATCTACGAACGCCTGAGCGCGATGCGTCCGGATGACGCGACGCTGCTGCAGGAATACGCGGAATTCGCCCGCACTGAGATGAAGCCGGCCGAAGCGGCGCCCCTATGGCAAAGGCTGCATGAACTCCTGCGCGGCCAAGGCGAGACGGAACGCGCCGCCGACGCCTTGCGGCAAGCCATCCGCGGCCTGCCCGAACCTTACGCCCTGCGCAAACAGTTGGCCGATTTCCTGGCCGAAAGTTCCGGTTGGGAAGCCGCGGCGGAGGAATATCGCCGGCTGCTGAACGACATGCGCGGCGTCAAGCCCGAAGATCCGCTGGTGCGGCAGTGCCTGGACAAGCTTTACGAGCACAACGAAGAGGATCCCGTGCTGCTGCGTGAAATGGCCGAAGAAGCCGAAGCGCAACGGGACGTCATCCGCTCTGTGGATCTTTATCAGAAAGCGGCTGAACTGCACTATCTGATCGACAACCTGGACGATGCGCGGGAGTGCTACGAGCGCGCGCTGAAGCTCCGTCCGCATGATCTGGCGCTGATGGCGCCATTGGCGGATGTGCATGAGCAGCAAGGCGCCAAGGATCTGGCCATTGAAATCCATGAGCGGATGCTGTCGATCTACACGGACCAGCTACAGGCGGAAAAAGTGCTGGAAGCGCAGGCAAAGATCTTGCGCCTGACGCCGCAACGCGAAGACTTGGCGCAGCAGCGCATCTCACTGCTGCGCAAACTGAACCGCAACGATCAAGCGCAGGAATGCTACGCGAATCTCATCGAGCACTACCGCAAGCAGGCGCAGTGGGACGAGGCGATTCGCCTCACGCGTCAATTGCTGGATGACTATCCGGAGCGGCGCGACGCGCGCGAGCAGTTGATCGAATTGCTGACTCAAACCGGCGACACAGCGGAAGCGATCGAGGAATACGCGCAAATGGCGGAATTCCTGCTGGCGCGCAAAGAACGGGAAGCGGCGCTGGAGACCATGTCGCAATGGCGGAAACTGGCGCCGGATGACACTTCCCTGCTGGAGCGCATCGCCAGCCTGCATGTGAAGCTCGGCCGCGTGGATGAAGGCATGCAGCATTATCGCACGCTGCTGGATGATTGCCTCAAAATCAACAACCTGGAAGGCGCCGTGAAATACGGGCGTACGCTGATCGAGCTCAATCCGGACAACTGGGAACTGCGGCATGATCTGGCGAAATGGCTGCATGGAGCGGGCAAACTGCAAGACGCGTCCGACGTGATGCTGGAAGTCGTGCAACGGCGCTTCAGAGACGGGCAGATCAAAGAAGCGCAGGAAGCCGTCAAGCCCCTGCTCAGCTGGCTGGACTCGCTGGATTCGCGCCGGTTGAAACTCGCCATGCTGCTGGACAGCTCCGAACTTTCCAGCGAGGCCGAACCGATCTACGTCTCCTGGGCTCAGGCCGCGCTTAACGCGAAGCAATACGCCCAGACCGTAGAGTGCTGCGATCAGGGAATCGCCAGCGACGCCGGGCGCAAGGCGCTGTATGAATTGAAGGCGGAGGCGCTCTCGCAGCTCGGCGATCCGGAAAAGGCCGCGCGGGAATGGAGCCGCCTGGCGCGCCTGCATCACGAAGACAAATCGGCTCAGTCGGCCGTCAAAGCGTTTGAACGAGCGATTCAGTTGGAGCCGCAAGCGCTGGATTTGCGCGAGGATTATTGCCGCTACTTGATGAACACCGGCGTGCTGGGTCAGACGCAAGCGCCGTTGCGCGAGTTGATCAACTTGTGCGCCAAAGCCAAGGACACGGAGCGCGAGCTGACCTGGCGCGAACAATTATCCAAAGTGGACGCCCTCGATTACGATAATCGCTTCGTTCTGTCTGAGCTGCTGATCAAAGCCGGGGACGGCGGCAGCGCGGAACGTCAATTGCGTTTGCTGCTGGACGATGCGATGGCATCGGAGAAAAAGGATGAAGGCTTCCGGACGGCCGAACGCGCGTTGAACATGCTGCGGCAGCTGCTGCCCAATGATGAAGGGCTGCTGCGTAATGAAATCTCGCTGGCGCAGTCGCGCAAGGACGATGAGCGCGTCGGCGCCCTGCGTCTTGAATTGGCCGATCTGCTGGAGCGCCATAACCGTTCGGATGAAGCGGCGGAAATTTACCGCGAACTTCTGCGCGAGACACCGGAGGATGACGCGCTCTTTGAAAAAGTGGCGGCCATCCTGAAACGGCAAGGACCGAACACGCGGCTCTACGTTCATTGGCTGGAAGACCGCTGCGAATTTGAGCGCAAGCGCAACGGGCATCCGCGCATCCGCGAGCTGCGTCTGCGGATCGTTGACGCTGAACCGGACAATCTGGAAAATCGCTGGAATCTCGCTTCCGCCTGCATGAAATTGAAACAGCCCGAGGAGGCGATCGAGCATCTCCGCCATGCGTTAAAAATCGAATCGATGCAGGGCAACACGCGCGCGGCGGAAAAACTGGCCAGCGAAATCCTCAAGATCGATCCGGAACTCGTGGACGTCCGCGAGCAATACGCGCAGTTCCTGACCGACCTTAAACAGCAAACCCAGGCCCTGGAAGAAATGCGGCGGCTCGTGGACCATTTCCAGCAATCCGGCGGCGTCGCGAACGAGTTGCGCTGGCGCGGCTCGCTCATGGCGATGTCGCCGGCGGACATGAAAAACCGCTTCCGCATGGCCGACTTGTTGAAACAGGAGAGCCGGCTGGATGAAGCGGCTGACGTGCTGCGTTCCATCATCCGCGAATCCATGGGCCGTTTGACCGAGACCGGGACGCAGGAAGCGGCGCGCAACGCGAGCGCGATGCTCCGCGAGTGGATGCCGGATGACGAGGACGCGCGCCGCGACGAAATCGAACTCTACACCGCGTTGGGCGAAGGCGAACGCGCGCGTGAGCTGATGGTGGAACTCGGCGCATGGCTGGAGCGGAACGAACGGTATTCCGAAGCCGTCGACTTGTACCGCAAGCTATTGCGGCGCCAGCCCGGTCAGGACGAGCTCTTCGAGCGCGTGGCCGCGCTGCTGCAAAAGCAGGGCATGACCGCGGAATACAAGGAATGGATCAACGACCGGGCGGAGTATCAAAGTCAACAGGCCAACTGGAAAGCCGTCCGCGCCTTGCGCGAACGTCTGCTGGAGGCCGCTCCAGACGACCTGGGCAACCGGGAAAAACTGGCCGACGCGCTGCTTGAATTCAGCGAAACCGCCGCCGCGGTGAGCCACTTTGAATATTGCATGACGCAATACGCGGAAGAGGATCAACCCGCGGAAGCGGCGGACATGGCACGCCGGATTCTCAGGGCCGAGGGTGGCGGGCGGATCGACGTGCTGGAGCGCCTCTATCGTTTTCTGATGCAGGACGGACAGGATAAAGAGGCGCTGCGCCCATCGCGCGAACTGGCCGCGCATTATCAGCGTTCGGGTGAAATCGAACCGGAAATCCGCTGGCGGCGCGAAGTGCTTCAACTCGAAGCGGAAAATTTCGAGAACCGTTTCCGTCTGGCCGAGGCGCTGCACGAAACTGGCTCTGAAGACGAGGCCTGGACCCTCGTGGTGGAGGCGCTGGACAAGGCGATGGCCTCGCTCTCCTCCCCGAATTACGCCAAACACGCCGCATGGGCCGTGGAGACGCTGCGCAAATGGCAGCCGGATAATGAGGAAATCCTGCGCCGCGAGATCGAACTCTGTCAGCAGACCGGCAAGGAGGCGCGCGTGCTGGATTTGCAAAGCACGCTGGCCCGTCAACTCGAAAACAGCGGCAGGGAAAACGAGGCGCTGGAAATCTACCGGGAGCTTTCCCGCAATCATCCCGAGCGCCCCGAGCTCTTCGAAAGCGCCGCCAGCATTCTGCAAGCCCTGGGCGACACTTCCGCGTTCGTCGAATGGCTGGAGGAACGCTGCCGCGTCGAACTCAGGCGCACCGTCGGCTCCGGACGCCTGCGCGGACTGCGCGAGCGCATCGCCGAGGCGGAGCCGGACAACCTGAACAACCGGCAGATGCTGGCCGACGCCTGTTTGAAACTCGACGATGTCGAGACGGCCATTGAACACCTCTCCTATTGCGCTGACAGCCACTCCGCGCAAGGCCGGATCGAAGAAGCGGCGGCGATTTATGAACGCATTCTGTCCATTGAGCCGTCATTGCATGAGCAGCGGGCAAAATGGACGAATCTGCTGCTGCAACTCGGCCGCACAACCGAGGCGCTGGAGCAGATCAAGACGCTCGCGGAAGCCAGCCGTGAACGCAACGACGCCGAGGAAGAACTGCGCTGGCGCAAACAGTGGCATGTGGCGGACAGTCAGGACGTGGAAAACCGCTTCCGCCTGGCCGCGCTGCAACGCGACGCCGGCAAAGAAGACGCGGCCCATGAATTGCTGCTGGGAATCCTCACTGCGGCGATGGAAGCGCTCGACAGCAAACCGAACAAGAACAGCAACCTCTTCAAGGACAACTCCTCGCACGCAGGGCAGGCGCTGGAATTGCTGCGCACATGGCGCCCGGACGACGAGGAACTGCTCCATGCGCAAATCCGCTACTATGAAAACGTGGGCAAGGATGCGCGCGCACGCTTGACCAAACGCACCCTGGCGGGCCAGATGGAGCATCAAGAACGGCTTCAGGACGCGCTCGAACTTTACTCCGATCTGCTGCGCTCCGAGCCGGACGACGACGAACTCTTCGACCGGACGGCCGACATCCATCGCCGGATGGACGACATCGATCAGTACTGCTCGATGCTGACAGAACGGGCTACGGCGGCGGCGAAAGCGGAGAATTGGGGCCGCGTGCGCGTATTGCGTCAGCACATCATGGACGTGCGCCAGGAGGACACGGAAAACATCGAAGGCCTTGCGGAAGCGTGTCTGAAGTTCGACAAGAAAACCGAAGCGATCCGCTACTTCACGCGGCTGTTCGAACTCGCCGCGCAAAAAGGCGCGACGGATGCAGCCGTGGGACACGCCCGGCGCATTCTGGATGTGCAGCCGGATCATATGGCCACGCGTGAAAACGCCGCGGCGCTGCTGGAAAAAGAGGACGATCTTGACCGCGCTTACCGCATCCTGGAGCCTGCCGGCCGCCGCATGTTCGAAGGCGGCCAGCGCGATGAGGCGCTGATTTTCCAGCGCACGATGATCGAACGTTTCCCGAACTTGACCCAGCCGCGCGAATTGCTCGTGGATTGGCTGACCGAACTCGGTCAAAGACGCGAAGCGCTCGACGAGCTGTTCGGCATCTTCGATCTTTACCTGAATTCCGGCGACACGCATTCCGAGGTGGTGCTGGAACTCGAGGAGCGCATGGCGCAATGCTGCGGAAACGATGTGACGCTGATGATCTCGCTTCCATCGCGCCTGCTGGAGCGCCAGCAACGCAATAAATGCGAGCAGATGTATTGCCGTCTGATCAATAGCGTGCGTGAGAGCAAAGACCTGGAAGCCCTGACGACGCTCTGCCGCCGCGCTTCTGAGCAAGTCTCGGATTCAATCCGTGTGCATGAACAAATCCTCGAGGGCATGGAGCAGCTCGGGACCAATGAAGCCGTCGTCGACACTGCGCTGAAACTTGGCCGCTTGTACCAACAGGGCGAGATGCCGGACAAGGCCAGTGAAACGTTGCGCAAGGCCGTGCGGCTGGCGCCCAAGAATCCCGCTGCGCACGTCGTCTGGATCGAATTCCTGGAAAAAGAAGGCCGCAAGGAAGATCTGGTCCGGCCGCTGCTGGCGCTGTGCGATTTGTACGAGGAAAAGGGCCAGTTGGATGACGCGCAGCAATGCCTGGACCGCTTGCTGGCCGTGCAGCCGCAAAACGAAAAGGCCGTCCAGCGCCGCGCCGATCTTTTAATCCGCCTCGACCGCAAGTCCGAAGGCATCAAGTCGCTCATGGATCAGGCCGCGCGCCACGAGGAGGAGCTGCGCTGGGATGACGCCGTGCGCTATCTGGAGCAGGCTTTCGAGTACGCGCCGGAGGACATCGGCATCCTGCGCCGCATCGTGCGTGTGACCCGCAATCAGAAAAGCGACGAACTCAATCTCAAATACAAAAAACAACTCGCCGACATTTACGAATCCCTTGGCAACACGGATCTTGCCATACCGCTGTATGAGGAGATGATCGACCAGCGTCCGGAAGAGTACGATATATATGAGAAAGCCGCGGATCTGGCGATGCAGGTGGGCGACGGCGAGCGTGTGAGCAAGGTGCTGCTCGATTTATCCAAGGCGCATGAGAAGCAGAATGCGCTGGATCTAGCCATCGCGGCGCGCTTGCGGCTGTATGCCTTCGATCCGGAACAGCGTGAAAATCTGGAGGAAATCGCGCGGTTCTATGAGCGGCAAGGCGACCAGGCCAACGCGATGAAGTATCTGCGCGAAGCGATGGGGCTGCTGCGATCCCGCCATGATTACGCAGAAGCCGTCACGGTCGGGCGTAAAATCCTCAACCTCGACTCCAGCCAAGTCGCGGTGCGCCGCGATATCGCCCAGTTGCTGGAGAGCCAGGGCGACCGCTCCGCCGCCGCCAATGAATGGGTGACGCTGGCGGAATCGACGCAAATACGCAGCAGGAAAGACAAAGACAAGGAATCGGCCAATCAGGCGATTCACGCCTTGCGCGAGGCGGTGCGCATCGATCCCGAACGCTTCGCGGAGCATCAGCGGCTGGCCGAGCTGCTGTCCAACCAAAAACTCGAAGACGAAGCGGTGGAATGCTATTCGCAGCTGATTGAAAAATACGAACAGCGCGAGATGCTCACCGAAGCCATCGCGGTCTGCCTTCAAGCGCTGGCGCTGCGTCCTGAAGACGTTAAGATGCACGAGCGCCTGTTCCGTTTTTACCGCAACACCGGTGAAACGCGGCTGCAAGTGGCCGAAGCTTTCTGGCTTGGACGCAATGCGCTGCAACATGAAGACCTGATCCGGGCCGAGGAGTATTGGATTCAAGCCCTTGAGGCGGATCCGAAAAATATGGAACTGCTGGAGAGTCTCGCGGATTTGTATAATCGCCAAAACCGGCAGATGGAGGCCGCGGAAACCTATCAGCAGTTGATCGATCTGGCGGAGACCGACGGCGATCCGATGCGCGTGCTGATGTACCTCGAGGAGGCCGTGGCCTGCCAGCCGCACAACCTCATGCTGCGGCGCCGCATGGTGCGAGCCTTGGTGCGCGCCGAGCAATTCGAGCCTGCGCGCGCGAAATATCTCGAGATGATGCGCGAGCTGCTGGAACTTGACCAGGATGAGGCGGTCAGCGATCTGCTGCAGAGCGCCCAGACGCTGTTCCCCAACGATCAGCGCCTGAACTTCGAACTCGGCGACCTCTTTGTCGAATTCAATCAATCCGACACCGCCGCATCGCTCTACCTGGAGGACATCGAGGAACTCACGCTGGCCGGCCGCTGGGATGAGATCCTCGAAATCTGCGAGCGCCTGTTGCCATTGCGCGTTCGCCCCATTGCGACATATGAATTACTCACGCATGCTCTGGAAATGAAAAACGAAACGGGCCGTCTGCGGGAGATTTATCCCTCGATGGGCGAGGAATACGAGCGCGCCGGAAAATATGAGATGGCCGTCGAGGTTTACCGCAAACTGCTGGTCCTGGAGCCCGATTCGACCGACCTGCGCCAGACTCTTGTTTCCCTGCTCTCGCTCTCCGGCGATCACGAGGGCGAAGCGGAAATCTTGCTGGAACTGATTGAAGTCCGCGCGAAAAACAACGAGTTAGAGGCCATGGCCGGCTCATTGCGACGTTATCTGAATCTGCATCCGGACGATGTCCAGCGGCGCGAGCAGTACATCGAAACCTGGCTGCAACTCGGCTCCGAGGAAGACCTGCTGCCCGATTACCGTCTGCTGATCGAGCATTACCGCGACCGGAACAATCCATCAAAAGCCGCCGAGTACCTGGAGCGTTGCCTGCGGCTTCAACCGGACGACATCGAGATGCGCGAGCAGCAGATCGAATGGCTGGAGGCGGGCGGCGAAACGGAAAAGGCGCTGGAGCGCTCGCTCGAACTCGCCCGCGTGCATCGGGAAAAGGGCTATCCACGCAAAGCCGCCGATTTGCTGCAGCAACGGCAAAAAGCAGCCCCGCGCGACACGCGCATCCACCTGATGCTGAGCGAGATTTTCACCGAGATGAACTTCAAGGGGCGCGCGCTGGAAACGCTCAAACAAGCCGCGTCAATCCTGAGCGAGACAAATGAGAAAGACGAGCTCATCGCAGTCTACCAGCAGATCCTTGAAATCGATTCGCAAAACGCCGAGGTCTATCAAAACCTGGCCAAACTATACTCCGAACTCGGCCGGGAGTCTGAATCGATCGAAATCTCCATGGCCCTGGCCGAACTCTATCAGGGCCGCAATCTCCCCGATCTCGCCGAAGGCGAGTATCGCGCCATCCTTGAGCGCCAGCCGGAGAATATCCTCGTGCTGCGTAAACTCATCGACCTGCACGGCCAGCTGGGGCTGCGCGAGGATCTGGAGCACGACTCCTTCCGCCTCGTTGAACTATACATCACCCAAGGCTTGGTCGAAGAGGCCGTCGAGGTGCTGCGTCATGGTCTGAAAAACGACTCCGGCAACATCCCCATGCGCCAACAGCTGATCGACCTCTATTCGCAGTTTGGCGACGAGCGGGAGCTCGTGGAGGATTACCTGGTGCTGGGCGCGCGACTGCTGGAAGTCGGAGAACGGCAGAAGGCCATCGACTCCTATCGCCGCATCCTCGCCGTCGAACCGGGAAATGCCCAGGCGCGACAGGCGCTGAAGCGGCTCACGGGCGAGGCGCTCGAGGATCAAAGCAAAAGCGCGACCAATACTCAAGAGCGGGAACGCAGAGCGGCGCAAGCGAGCAAGGTCGAACCCGAGCCGTTGCCCATTGACATTGATGAGCTCGATGATGAATTCGAACTTCCCGAGTCGATGCAAGCGGAACAGCCCGCCGTTAAAAAACCGGAGCCTGTGGAAGAGCCTAAAAAACCGCGCAAAGCTCGCGACCGCAAAGCCGATATCACCGATTACGGCGTCATCGCGCACCGCCCGAGTGAAAACGGCGGCGAAGAAGCCCTGAAGAAGCATTCGGCGGAATTGGAACAGGCGATTCAGAATTATCAGCTGCTGCTGGAGCGCAATCCGGATAACGCCGAAGCGCGGGAGCGTCTGGGGGACTGCCAGCAGCAGGCGAACAACATCGCCGCCGCCATCGAGCAGTGGGACACCGCCAGCCAGCTTTATGAAAAAACACAGCAATACGGCAAAGTGATCAAACTTTGCGAAAAAATCGTGGCGCTGCGCCCGAGCCACGCCGGCGTGCGCAAACGCCTCAGCGAGGCGATCAACAAATCCGAAATGCACCGCGCGCTCGACAGCGCCATTGAGAACATTCACAGACGCCCCTTGACTCCCGACTCCGAGATCAAGCCCAAGCAGCGCTGAGTTACAACGATTCCCGAAAATATCGCCGCATCATTTGGATGGGGCACAGCCGCCCCCGGCAGTAGCGTTTATAGGTTTCCATCGATAAAAAGCGCTGAAAGCGCTAGACATACCAGCATAGCGCGGCGTAGCCGCAACCAAAAGGAATTTATCTGGAAATGGTGTCACTCCATGAAATAAAAATGTTATCGGC